>JAFEFQ010000023.1 GCA_018240505.1 Pseudomonadota bacterium | reverse complement strand
CGCTGGTCATGGGCCGGCGCACGTTCGGCAAGGGCTCGGTGCAGACCGTGCTGCCGCTGGACGAGACGCATGCGATCAAGCTCACGACGGCGCGCTACTACACACCGAGCGGCATCTCGATCCAGGCCGCCGGCATCCAGCCCGACATCGAGCTGGGCGACCTCAAGCTCGTCGCGCGCGACACGCCGCCAAGTTTCATCACCGGCGAGCGCGACCTGCCGAACCACCTCAAGGGCGACGGCGAAAAGGACAGCGTCGCGGAAAAGCCCCTGAGCCAGCGCGGCAATACCGACGACTATGCGCTCAGCGAGGCGATGAACGTGCTCAAGGGTCTGGCGCTGCAGCGCAATGCGGCTGCCAGCAAGATGGGAAAGAACGGGTAAGGCTCCGCACGCACCGTCAGGGCTTGCGCAGCGGCGGCGCGAGCGGAAACGGCGTCACCACTTTCTCGCCGCTGGCCGCATCGCGGATCGCCAGCGGTTGGCGCTTGTCCACTTCCTCCACGCGCACGATGCACTGGATCGGCAGGTGCAGCACGCGCGTGTTGCCGAACTCCTCGCGCAGGCGCTCCTCGGTGGGATCGATCACCATGCCTTCCGGCGGGTCGAAGACGATGTCGCCGACCTCGGTGAAACCCCACAGCGCGCTCGAGGCAACGTGGCGGGCGTAAAGCTCCAGCGTCTTGCCCTGGCTGAGGAAAGTGACCTTGAACAGTTTCTTGCTCTTCATGCGCCTATTTTCGCATGCTCGTGCAGCGGCGCAACGCGCTACGAACGCAGCCTGCGCGCAATCGCCGGCCTGGACACGAGTGCGAACAGCACGCCGCTGACGAAGCCGGCAATGTGCGCCCACCACGCCACCGCGCCGAAGGCCGGGCCGACGAAGGTGAAGGCGATCTGCAACAGGAACCAGAAGCCGATCAGCAGCGGCGCGGGAATGCGCACGAATTCGAGAAACATGCCGAGTGGCAGCACGAGGCCGAGGCGCGCGCGAGGGAACAGGCTCAAGTAGGCGCCGATGATCGCCGACACCGCGCCGCTGGAGCCGACGATCGGTCTGCCTGCGTCGGCCAGCGGCAGCATCACCGCTTCGGCAAGATTGGCCAACGCGCCACCGATCAGGAACAGGAGCAGAAACCGCCATGGCCCGAGCGCGCGCTCTGCCGGCGCGCCGAAGATCATCAGGAACAGCACGTTACCGACCAGGTGCAGCCAGCCGAGATGGATGAACAGGCCGGTGAACAACCGCAGCCAGCGCAGTTCGACGAATTGCTGCAGCAGCGGCGCACTGACGTCGAACAACCTCGTCGGCACCGTACCCCATTGCCGCATGAACTGGGAACGCTCGGCTTCAGGGGAAATCGCCAGCCATAGGAACAGCGCCATGCAGGTGACGATGACCGCGAGCGTCACCCAGGGCAGGGACGGCTTGCGCTGTCGGTCGACGGTGACGAACACGGCGTTCAGGAGCCCGGCCGCGGCAACAGCAGGCGATGGCCGTTGAACACGAGTACCAGCCCGGCCGGCCGGATCTCCTGCACGGTCACGCCGCGCACGCTGTCGCCCTCGACCACGCGCGCGCCGTCGATGATGACGAAGCGGCGCTTGGGGTCGGGCGAGTACACCTGCATCGTGATCGGCAGCGCGGGCAGCGCGCCGCGCAGGTCCGCCGGCAGGTCGTCGAGCGTGGGCACGTCGTTCGCGATCGGCGCGGCGGCAGTCGTTGCCGGCGCCGGTAAGGGCGGCACCGGTGGCGCCGCGGCGACCGCAGCAGGCGCTGCCGCCATGGTCGGCGGCTGCGCGGCTTCCTTCTTCACTGCGGGTGGTGGTGCTGGCGCAACGTGTGTGGGCGGTGGTGCGGACGCAACCGGCGCCGGCGGCGGGACGGCCACGGGCTTCGGTGCCGGCGCCCGTTGCGCCGTTATCGGCGGGTGCACGATGCCGTCGGCTTGCGTTGCCGCGGTGATTGGCCGGGTCCGGGTTTCCGCACTCGATGCCGGCGCTTGCTCGGTGCGCGGGCGCAGGTAACGCCAGCCGCCGACCGCGGCCAGCGCGAACACGACGACCGCCAACAGCCACGGCCACGGACTGCGCCGCCGCTTCGTCGCCGCGATCGGCGTGCCGAGATTCGGCATCTCGCCGAGCCGGCGCTGCTGTTCGGATTTCTTCAGGGCTTCGAGGATCAGCGACATGAGCTCGTCATTCGTGGGCTTCTATACCGTTCTGCGCATGTCATGCGTCTACTGCACGCCGCGGATCAAATGCGGGCCGGCCGGATCCAGCGCGGACAAAGCGAACAACGTCTCCGGGCCGACGATGCCGTCGGGCTTGATGCCGTACGCGGTCTGCAGCTTGCGCACGCGCTCGGCGAGCGCGTCATCGAAGAACGCCGGGCCGGCATCGGCCGCGCCGCCGTCCATGCGCGCGAGTTCGGCCTTGACCCAGGCGACGCCGGGGCCGGCATCGCCGGTGCGCAGCTGTGCGGGCACATCCGCGGGCAGCCGCCACAGCGCGACGAACTCACCGTCCCACACGCTGGCAAGATCGTCCTTGCCGATGCGGAAACTCTCGCCGGCAAGATTCAGCTGTACCTGATCGCCGCTGACGCCCTGCAACAGCGCGTAGGCGCTCGCGTTCTGCCACTTGATCGGCAGAATCATCGGCCGGTCGAAGCGCGCGAGCTGCGCGATCGCGCCGTGCCCGCGCAGGCAGTTCATGCCCGGGAAGACGACGCTGCGGCAGTGCGCGGCATCGCGCACCGAGGTCTCGGCCGACGTCGCCTGCCAGCGCGCGAGCAACTGGGTCCATGCCGTCAGCTCGGAATCGGCAGCCGTCTCGGCGAGCGCAACGAGTTTGCGTTTTGCCGGACTTTCCTCCGGCTTGGCCGCCTCGGCTGCCGTTGTCGTCGGCGTTGTCGCCGCAGTCCCGGTCGCGGCGGGCACGACCGGCTGGGGCGGCGCGGTCGCCGCGGTCGGCGACGGCTTCAGCTGCGGGAAGAAATACGCCGCCGCACCGAACGCGATCACCAGGCACGCCGCTGCCGCCCACGGGCCATAGTGGCGCACGCGATAGCGCGTCGTCCCGGGCAATGTCTCGTCCGCCGCGCGATCGACCAGACGCTCGCCGATCGAAGCCTGCTCGCGCGCGTAGCCGGCCATCAGCGCACGGTCGCCGATGATGTTGATCAGGCGCGGCACGCCGCCCGAGCGCTTGTACAACGCACGCAAGCCGAGGCGCGAGAACGGCGAACGCAACGCCCCCGCCACGGCGAGGCGATGGCGCACGTAGGCCTCCGTCTCGTCACGGTCGAGCGGAGTCAGGTGATAGCGCGCGGTGATGCGCTGGGCGAGCTGGCGCAACTCGGGATCGTCGAGTTTGTCGCGCAGTTCGGGTTGGCCGAGCAAGATGATCTGCAGCAGTTTCTGCGTCGGCGTCTCGAGGTTGGTCAGCAGACGCACCTGTTCCAATGAATCGGTCGACAGGTTCTGCGCCTCGTCGACGATCAACACCACGCGCAGGCCTTGCGCGTAGGCGTCGAGCAGATAGGCGTTGAGCGTGTCGACGAGGCCCTTGAGGCTGCCCTTCTTGCCGCCGATGTCGAGTTTCAATTCGTCGCAGATCGATTCGAGCAACTCGATCGGCGACAGACGCGGATTGAGCACGAGCGCGACGCGCGTGTTTTCCGGCAACTGCTCGAGCAGCAGCCGGCACAGGGTCGTCTTGCCCGTGCCGACCTCGCCCGTCAGTTGCACGAAGCCGCCACTGCCGCCCTTGCCGATGCCGTACAACAGATGCGCGAGCGCGTCCCGGTGGCGCTCGGACAGGAACACGTAGCGCGGATCAGGGGTGATCGAGAACGGGGCCTCCTTGAGGCCGTAGAACTCCAGATACATGCCGCTACTTTACCTTGGGCCGGGGCAAAAATTCGTGATTTTGCGGCCGTCCGGCCGCTTCGCCGTCATCCCTGGCCGGGCACGGACGCCGCCAGGCTGACGCGCACGCGCGTGCCGCGCCCGCCGGCGCCGGCGGTGAGCTCGATCGTCGCGCCGTGCGCGCGCGCGATCTCCTCGACGATCGCAAGACCGAGCCCGTTGCCTTCGCGCTCGCCGCCGGCGATGCGATAGAAACGTTCGAACACGCGCGCGCGCTCGCCCTCGGGAATGCCGCGACCGTCATCCTCGACTTCGAGGAAGGCCAGCACCGACCGGGCTTTTTCCGGTCCGCGCACGACCCCGCAGCGCACGGTGACATTGCCGCCTGCCGGTGTGTAGGCGAGCGCGTTGTCGATCAGGTTGGCCAGAAGTTCGCGCAGCAGCCAGTCGCTGGCCTGTGCGCGCACCGGTTCGGCCTCGAGACCCAGGTCGATGCGCGCCGCGAGTGCGCGATCGAAATGCGCGGCGACCCCATCCTTGGCGAGATCGGCGAGATCCAGCTCGCGGAAGTCGCCGGGCAGATTGGCGGCAGGTTCCGCGCGGGCGAGCGCGAGGAGCTGGTTCGCCGTCTGACCGAGCCGCTGCATGCCCGCGTGCAGGCGCGCGACGCGTTCGCGCAGGGCCGGATCGCTCGCCCCCTGTTGGCGCAAATCATCCGACAGCACTTCGAGCTGCGCCTGCAGCCCGGCCAATGGCGTGCGCAACTGGTGCGCGGCGTTGGCGAGAAAACGGTGTTGCGCGTTCGCCGCTTCGGCGACGGTCGCGAACAGGCGGTTGAGCGCCCGGGTCAGCGGACGCACTTCGCCCGGCACCTGGGATTCGTCGAGTGCGGCGAGGTCGCGCGCGGAACGGCGCGCGATCTGGTCGCGCAACGCGAGCAACGGACGCAGCCCCGCGCGCACGCCGACCCAGACCAGGAGCAGCGTGCCGAGCAACTGGGCGAGGTCGCTCGCAACGATGAAGCTGAGCATGTTGTGCAAGGCTTCGCGGCGCTTGTTCGTCGTTTCGGCGACGCTGATCGCAATGACCCCGCTCGCATTCGTCAACCGATACGTGGCCACGCGCACGGGCGCGTCGCGATATTCCGCGTCGGCAAACGAGGGATTCTCGCGGCCCGGCGGCGCGATCGGCAGGCCCGCGTCGCCGGCAACGAATTCGCCGTCGGCGCCGAGCACGAGGTAGTAGATCTCGTCGTGGTTGTCGGCACGCAGCACCGCGATCGCCTGATCGGACAATTCCGACTTGACCCTGCCGTCGGCGCCGATGTTCAGATGCGCGGCCACCGCGACGATCGAGCTCGCCAGGACCTGATCGTAGGCCGCGTGCAGCGGCGATGCGGTCGAGTAGTAGTCGATCAGCACGCCGGCGGCGAGCAGCAACCCGAGCGGCGCTGACAGCAGCAGGAGCAGGCGGCGGCGAACCGAGAATGGGCGGGCGGCGGCCATGCAAGTTCGACCTCAGGGTTCGTCGAGCCGGTAACCGAGCCCGCGCACGGTGCGAATCGACACCGCGTCGCCGAGCTTGCCGCGCAGGCGCGATACGTAGACCTCGACCGCGTTCGTCGTGATGTCGTCGCTCCAGCTCGATACGGCCTGTTGCAGACGCTCCTTGTGCACGACCTGGCCGACGTGCAGCGCAAGACATTCGAGCACGGCCCACTCGCGCGGCGTCAGCTCGAGCGATTCGCTGCCGACATGCGCCTCGCGCCGTGGCAGGTCCATGTGCAGGCTGCCCACGGCAAGCTGCGGGTTGCCCGCGGCCTTGCTGCGCCGGATCAGCGCGCGGCAGCGCGCGGCGAGCTCGGGCACGGCGAAGGGTTTCACCAGATAGTCGTCGCCGCCGATGTCGAGCGCGTTGACGCGGTCGGCGAGGCCGTCGCGCGCGGTCACGATCAGCACCGGCACCGCGCCGTTCGCGCGGCGCACTCGGCGCACGAACTCGAAGCCGTCCATGCCGGGCAGGCCGAGATCGACGAGGAGCAGGTCGAACGTCTCCTGCTGCATCGCCGCTTCGGCGAACTCCGCACTGGCGACGCGATCGACCGCGAAGCCGCTCTGGGTCAGGCCGCGCACCATCGCGTCGGCCACCAGGGCGTCGTCTTCAATCACGAGTATGCGCATGCCTGTGTCCCGTACCGTGTCCGTCCGCCGGCCGATTCTGCCCTGCCCATGACTATACGGGGCCGAAAGCGGGAAGCGTTAGCGTCGAGCCGATCCGGCCGCGCGCAAATCGCCGTGGAACCGTACAATAGACACCGCGCCAAATATTCCGATTTCAAGTGAAAGAACAACTCCATACCCTGATCGAGCAGGCCCTAGCCGGCCTGCGCAGCGCCGGCACGCTGCCGGCCGATGCCGACGCCGCCTTCGTCCTCGAACGCACCAAGAGCCGTGAGCACGGCGATTTCGCCACGAATGCCGCGCTCGCTTTGGCGAAACCTGCGCGCACCAACCCGCGCGCGCTCGCGCAGGCGCTGGTCGCGGCGCTGCCGCAAAGCCCGCTCGTGGAAAAAGTCGAGATTGCCGGACCGGGCTTCATCAATTTCTTCCTCGGCCCGGCGGCATATCACGAAGAAACTCGACGCGTGTTTGCCGAGGCCGCAGAGTACGGCCGCAGCGCGATCGGCGCGAGGAAAAAAACCCAGATCGAGTTCGTCTCGGCCAATCCGACCGGGCCGCTGCACATCGGCCACGGCCGCGGCGCGGTCGTCGGCGACTGCCTCGCGCGCGTGCTCGCGGCGACCGGCTCGGACGTCGCGCGCGAGTTCTACTACAACGACGCCGGCGCGCAGATCGACAACCTGGCGAGGTCGGTGCAGGCGCGCGCGCTCGGCATCGAGGTCGACGACCCGCGCTGGCCCGCCGACGGCTACCGCGGCGACTACATCCGCGACGTGGCGCAGGCGTTCCTCGCGCGCGAGACCGCGCACGCGGACGGCCGCGACGTGCCGGCGAGCGGCGATGCGAACGATCTCGACGCGATCCGCCGCTTCGCCGTCGCCTATCTGCGCCACGAGCAGGACCTCGACCTGCAGGCGTTCGGCGTCGCGCCGTTCGACACCTACTATCTCGAATCCTCGCTGTACACCGACGGCTCGGTAGCACGCACCGCGCAGGAACTGGTCAAGCACGGCCATACCTTCGAACACGAAGGCGCGCTTTGGCTGCGCACGACCGATTTCGGCGACGACAAGGACCGCGTCATGCGCAAGTCGGACGGCACGTACACGTACTTCCTGCCCGACGTCGCCTATCACGTGAGCAAGTGGAAACGCGGCTACGCGCGCGTGATCAACGAGCACGGCAGCGACCACCACTCGACGCTGATGCGGGTCAAGGCCGGGCTGCAGGCGCTGGACATGGGCATCCCGAAGAACTGGCCCGAATACGTGCTGCACCAGATGGTCACGGTGATGCGCGGCGGCGAGGAGGTGAAGATCTCCAAGCGCGCCGGCAGCTACGTCACCCTGCGCGATCTGGTCGACGAAGTCGGCCGCGACGCGACGCGCTACTTCCTGATCGCGCGCAAGTCCGATTCGCAGATGGTGTTCGACATCGACCTTGCGCGCTCGCAGTCGAACGACAATCCGGTCTACTACATCCAGTACGCGCACGCGCGCGTGTGCAGCGTGCTGCGCCAGCTCGACGAGCGCGGCCTGGCGTGGAATCGCGACAACGGCCTGGCGAAACTCGCGCGGCTCGACAACGAGCACGAGAGCGCGCTGATGGTCGAGATCTCGCGCTATCCGGAAGTCGTCGAAGCGGCGGCGCTCAATCTCGAACCGCACCTGATCGCGAGCTACCTGCGCGAACTGGCCTATGCGCTGCACACCTGGTATCACGCGCACCAGTTCATCGTCGATGACGCCGACCTGCGCGACGCGCGCATCGCGCTCGCTGTCGCCGCACGGCAGGCGCTCGCGAACGGATTGGATTTGTTGGGCGTCTCCGCCCCGGAGCAGATGTAATGGCAAAGCGGAATTCGCAGGCATCGCGCAACGGCAACCGCCGGCAGACCCCAGCCTGGGCGATGGTTCTGCTCGGCGTCGCGCTAGGCGTGGTCGGATCGGTCGCCGTGCTCTACGGCGGCAAGATCCCGACGCTGCGCGGCGGCAAGAATCTGCCGCAGCCGAATCCCGAAGCGGTCGCGCCGAAGGAATCGGAAAAGGCGCTCGCCGACGACACGGCCAAGGCGCCGCCGCCTGCGCCGCCGAAGAGCAATTATGACTTCTACACGGCGCTGCCGGAGAAGGAAGTCGTGATTCCCGACGCGGAGCTGTCGGCGAAAGCCAAGGCCGAGCAGCAGCGCGCCAAGCAGCAGGCGCAGGCGAACGCGGCGAATCCGAACAGTTCGACCGCAGCGGCTACACCACCGCCAGCTTCGGGCGGCGGACGTTACATGCTGCAGGTCACCGCGACCAGCGACGCCGGCGCCGCCGATGCGTTGAAAGCCAAACTCACCATGCTCGGTTTCAGCGCCAAGGTCTACACGAGCACGGTCGACGGCAAGACCCTGCACCGCGTGCGCCTCGGCCCGTTCGCGACCGCGATTGAAACCGAGTCGTCCAAGCGCGCGCTCGCCGAGAACAGCATCAGCGCGATTCCGGTCAAGGAAGCGAACTGACCCGAGCGCGACTCAGGCCTGCTCGTTGCGCGCGGCGAGGCGGAAGCGGCACGCGCCGCCGCCGCGCACGATGCATTCCAGATGCTGGACCTTGTGCCCGCTCGCCGCTTCCATGAAGGCCAGATCGAAGCGGCAGATTTCCGGATGCGCGCGCGCCAAGGCGTGGAACACGCAGTTGTACGCCTCGATCTGGGTTTCGCCATCGCGGCGCACGGCCTGCGCTTCGTAGCCGAGCGCATCGAGCTGCGCAGCGAGCGCCTGCGCGGTTTCGTCCGCATCGTCGCCATGCGCGCGCTGCGCGGCGCTCGAACCGAGTTCACGGCCCAGCCCGGTCAGCATGGCTTGGACGCCGGCCGGCCCCACGCTCGCGTACAGGCGATCGAGGATGCCGGTCGTGATCATCGCGTAATTGCGCGGGAACAGTTCGCGGCCGGCTTCGGTCAGCAAGTAGCGCAGCTGCGGCCGACCGCCGCTCCGGCGCGCCTGGCCGCGCTCGACCCAGCCGGCGTGGATCAGCGCGGTCAGATGCTGGCGCACGGCGTTGTGCGTCACCCCGAGCGCCCGGCACAGCGTCTCCACGCTCGCACCCTCGACGGAAGCCAGCAGCGTGCGCAACAGCTTGCGCACGCTCGGCCCGAAACGGCGCAGGGTCTGGCTCATCGCCTCAGGCCGCCTTGGCCGGGAACTGTCGGGCGATCGCATCGGCGAGCGCATCGGCGATGACGTCCATGTGCGCCTGCATCGCGCTCCAGGTTTTCGCTTCGGCCGGCATGTCGCCCTGCATGATCTCGCGCACCTGCGCGGCATGGTGGCCGACGTGCGCGGTCAGCAGCGAGAGCACCGCGTCCCTCTTCAGATACGGATTGGCCGTCGCGAGGAAACCCGCGATCGCCTCGCCATTGGCGACGAGATCGTTCATCGCCTTCTGTTTCGCCGCCGCGTCGCCGCGCTGCTCGGCATCGGTCAGCGCCTTGACGCCGCCCCAATGCCCGGCGAGCAGTTGCAGCATCTGTTTGCCGGCCGCCTCGCCGTAGAAACCGCCGACCGCATCGGCGATCTGCGTGGCGTTGGCGACGACATCCTTCGCGGCCTTGTCCGCCGCCGCGGCATCATGCGCCTTGACCGCGAGCGCGTAGGCGCGCGTGTGCTCGACATGGCCGTGCCACAGGCCACGCAGGGCCGCGTGCAGTTTGACTGCCGCCGGCGCGGCGGCGACCTGCGCCGCCTCGGCCGCATGAACGGGCGCCACGGCACAGCCCACGAGGGCCAGCGCAACGGCGGATGAGATCACTGTCAGTTTCATGGAACGCTCCGGATAAACCGTCGTCATGACGGCCGGACCATCCTGACAGCGCCATTTTCACTGTAAAGCGATCTATGTGTAAAGCCTGTTCTGTCAGGGTTTACGGAAAGCCGCGCGCGCCGCCTCGAGCGTGTCGGCGATGTCCTGCTCGCTGTGCGCGGTCGAGAGGAATCCCGCCTCGAACGCCGACGGCGCGAGGTAGACGCCGCGCTCGAGCATCGCGTGGAAGAAGCGGTTGAACGCGGCGACATCGCATGCGGTTGCCTGCGCGAACGTCTCGACTTTCTCCGCCGTGAAGAACAGGCCGAACATGCCGCAGACGCGGTTGACGCTGAACGGCACGCCGGCATCGAGTGCGACCGCGACGAGTCCGTCGGTGAGCAGGTTGGTCTTGCGTTCGAGTTCGGCATGGAAGCCCGGCGCCTGGATCACCTCGAGCATGGCCAGGCCCGCGGCCATCGCGATCGGATTGCCCGACAGCGTGCCGGCCTGGTAGACCGGGCCGGACGGCGCGATCTGCTCCATGACCTCGCGCTTGCCGCCGTAGGCGCCGACCGGCATGCCGCCGCCGATGATCTTGCCGAACGTGGTCAGATCGGGCGTGATGCCGTACAGCGCCTGCGCGCCGCCGAGCGCGACGCGGAAGCCGGTCATGACCTCGTCGACGATCAGCAGCGCGCCGTATCGCGTGCACAGCTCGCGCAAGCCCTGCAGATATCCCGCGCGCGGTGGAATGCAGTTCATGTTGCCGGCGACCGGCTCGATGATCAGACCGGCGATCTGCTCGCCACACTGCGCGAACAGCGCCTTCGCGGCGTCGAGATCGTTGTATGGCAGGGTCAGGGTCAGGTCGGCGAGCGCCTTCGGCACGCCGGGCGAGGTCGGCACGCCGAAGGTCAGCGCGCCCGAACCGGCCTTGACCAGGAACGAGTCGGCATGGCCGTGGTAGCAGCCTTCGAACTTGACGATCTTGTCGCGCCCGGTCGCGCCGCGCGCGAGACGGATCGCCGACATCGTCGCCTCGGTGCCCGAATTGACCATGCGCAGCACTTCGACCGAAGGAATCAGGCGCGTGATCTCCTCGGCCATGCGCACCTCCAGCGGGCACGGCGTGCCGAACGACAGGCCCGCGCGCGCGGCCTCGACGACGGCGGTGCGCACCTTCGGATGATTGTGCCCGGCGACCATCGGCCCCCACGAGCCGACGTAGTCGATGTAGCGCTTGCCTTCGACGTCCCACAGGTAGGCGCCATCGGCGTGGTCGGTGAAGAACGGCTCGCCGCCGACCGACTTGAACGCGCGCACCGGGGAATTCACACCGCCGGGCATCAGGGGTTGGGCGCGCTGGAACCAATCGTGATTCGTGATCATGTTTTCCACTTTGTCATTTTGTATACAACGCCGCGTAGCGCCGCGCGGCGGCTTCGGGATCGGCCTGCGCGAACACACCGGAGATCACCGCGAGGAAATCCGCGCCCGCCTCGACCAGCGGCTGCGCATTGTCGGGCGTGATGCCGCCGATTGCCACCAGCGGCAGGCCGAGCGGCTTCGCCGCGCGCAGCAGGTCCGGCGTGGCGCGACGCGCGTCCGGCTTGGTCGACGAAGGAAAGAATGCGCCGAACGCGAGATAGTCCGCGCCCGCTGCAGCGAGTTCGCGCGCCCGCGCGCGCGAGTCGTAGCACGACGCCCCGATGATCGCCCCGCTGCCGAGGCGCGCGCGTGCGGCCGCGATATCGCCGTCGTCCTCGCCGAGGTGCACGCCGTCGGCGCCGGCCGCGAGCGCGAGTTCGACATCGTCGTTGACGATGAACGGCACCTCATGGCGCGCACACAACTCGCGCAGTGCGCGCGCCTCGAATGCGCGGCGCGCGGAGTCGGCTGTCTTGTCGCGGTATTGCAGCAGCACCGCACCGCCGCGCAAGGCGGCCTTGACGGCGGCGAGGAGGTCGGGGCGCGGGCCGTCGCTGATCGCGTAGAGGCCGCGCCGGGTCAGGCGTGGGTGCATGGCGCCTAGTCTACCGTTAGAATTGAGCCCCCTTTCGCGCCACCCTCGGGCACGAAAACAAAAAAGCGGCCCCTCCGGCCGCACCTCGACAGCAACCCCGGATTCCGACCATTCCGCAATGAACGCCGTAGCGCAAACCGACGACACCCCTTACCGCAAATTCATGTGCGTGGTCTGCGGCTGGATCTACGACGAAGCCCAAGGCTGGCCCGACGACGGCATCGCACCGGGCACGCGCTGGGAAGACATCCCGGAAACCTGGACCTGCCCCGACTGCGGCGTGACCAAGTCCGATTTCGAGATGATGGAGATCTGATCATTCCCTTCTCCCGGCGGAGAAGGGAAGCTAAAGATCAGTTCAGCCGCGGCAAGTTCGTGCCGATCTCGGCGACCTGCAGCGCAACGGTATCGGCGTCTTCGGCCTGCGGCATCAGCGAGAGATAGCGGCGCAGATCCTCGCTCGCCGCGCGCAGGTGGCCGAGCTTGAGATAGTACTGGCCGCGGTCGCGGTACTCGCCCGGCTGGTGCGTATCGAGCGTGAGCAGGCGATCGCAGCAACGCAGCGCCTTGTCCCACTGCTCGCGCTCGGCGTAGACGCCTTTCAGGTTGCGCAGCATGCGCGTGAGGATTGCGCGATGACTGGCGGGCTCGAGCATGCGCGCGAGGCGCGCATCGTCGATGTCGTGCGTGTCCAGGTGCGTGCGCGCGCGCCGGCGCAGCTCGGCCGCGTCGAGCGAGCGACCCTTCTGGAACGGATCGAGCACGACGATGCCCTCGTCCAGCGGCAGGCGCACGAGGAAGTGGCCGGGAAACGAAACGCCTTCGAGCGGCACGTCGAGCCGGCGAGCCAGTTCGATCTGCACGACCGCGAGCGAGATCGGGTTGCCGAGGCGGCGGTCGAGCACATCGTTGAGATAGCTGTTGCGCGGGTCGTAGTAGTCCTGATCGTCGCCGGAAAAGCCAAGCTCGTCGAACAGGAAGCCGTTCAGCGTGCGCAGCTGGTTCGCCGCGGATTCGGTCGGATCGAGGATCTTGCGCAGACGCGCGCCGTAGTCCTGCAGCTGCGCCTCGTACTCGGCCGCGGCGAGCGCGGGGTACTCGTCCTTGGCGATCAGCAGCGCCGAAGAAAACAGCGGGATGTCCTCGTCCTTGGCGCCGCGCAGGGTGATCCAGGGATTGTCCCTTTGCATGTTTTTATTCTCCAGGGCAGGAGCCTGCCCGATAGTACTCGAAACACATTGAATTTGTGCTAACCGTTTTCTTTCGCGCAAGAGTCGGTCCAGGATGGCCGCTTCGCGATCCGGCGCGACCGCCAGAATAAAGTCACAAACCGGTCACGCGCATTCCATGCTGCGTTGATTCACTGTCCCGGGAAGATGGTGTCGCAAAGGCGAACTTGCAATGCGCCAATTCGTGCCGATGAGTGACGAGATGCTGTACCGCGCAGGCGGGCCGCCCGGCCTGCTCGTGCCGTATCGCGTGGGCTTCGATTGCTGGCGTGCGCTGGGTGAAGACGGGGTCTACCATTTCAACGACGATGCCGTCGTCGCACCGTTGCAGTGCCGGCCCGGCGAAGCGGCCAACGACGCGCCGTCTACTTCTGCGCCGCGGGCGCAACCAGCCTGATCTCGAACACGTTCGGCCAGTATTTGCCGGTGACGAACAGGCGGTCCTGTTTGGCGTCGTAGGCGATGCCGTTGAGGACGTCGACGCGCTCGAACGCACGGTCGGCGTGCGAGAGCAGACCGGAAAGATCGATCCAGGCCGTCACCCTGCCCGTCTTCGGGTCGATGCGCGCGATGCGGCTGGTCTGCCAGATGTTCGCGTAGATCTGGCCCTTGACCCATTCGAGTTCGTTGAGCTGGTCGAGCGGGCGGCCCTGTGCGGTCACATGGATCGCGCCGGTCTGGCGCAGCGTCTGCGGGTCGAGCGCGCGGATCGTCGCGCTGCCGTCGCTGAGCAGCAGGTTTTTGTCGTCGTGGGTCATGCCCCAGCCTTCGCCGGGATAGTTGAACTTGCGCTTGAAGGCGAACGTGGCCAGGTCGAAGACGTAGCCTTCCTGGGTTTTCCAGGTCACGCTGACGAGTTCGTTCTTCCAGTCGACGATGCCTTCGCCGAACACCGCATCCGACAGATCGTGCTGCTGGACGACGCGGCCGCTCTTCAGCTCGACCTTGCGGATCGACGAGGCGCCGTTCATGCCGGTGCTCTCGTAGAGATAGCCGTCGCGGAAGAACAGTCCCTCGGTAAACGCACCGCGATCGTGCGGATAGACGTTGACGACCTCGTACGAATAGACCGGAATGTCCGCCGGCGCCGCGACCGCTGCCGACAGCGCAAGCGACAATGCCGGCGCGGCGGCGAAGATCGCGGGAATCGTCTTCACGGCATGCGCTCGCCGCCGATCAGCACGACGTCGGCACGGCGCCGTGCGAACAGGCCGACGCAGACGACGCCGACGATCTGGTTGAGTTCGGCCTCGAGCGCGGGCGGGTCGGCGATGCGCAGGCCGTGCACGTCGAGGATCACGTTGCCGTTGTCGGTGACGACGCCGTCGCGCCACACCGGCTGGCCGCCGAGCTTGACCAGCTCGCGCGCGACATAGCTGCGCGCCATCGGGATCACCTCGATCGGCAGCGGAAACTTGCCGAGCACGTCGACGCGCTTGGAAGCATCGATCATGCAGACGAACTTCTTCGACGCGGCGGCAATGATCTTCTCGCGCGTCAGCGCCGCGCCGCCGCCCTTGATCAGGTTCTTGTGCGAATCGCACTCGTCGGCACCGTCGATATAGACGCCGAGTTCGCCGGCCGTGTTGAGATCGATGACGTCGATGCCGAGCGCCTTGAGCGCGGCGGTCGATTTCTCCGAACTCGACACCGCAGCCTTGATCCGGTCGCGGATCTTGCCGAGCTCGTCGATGAAGTGCATGACGGTCGAACCGGTGCCGACGCCGACGATGTTGCCGTCCTCGACGAACTTGACCGCGGCCTGCGCGGCGAGGCGTTTCTGTTGTTCCTGCGGCGTCATCGTTGGCTGCCCTTCATTCCAGAGACAGGATGAAATCCCACTGCGCTTTGGTCAGCGGCAACACCGACAGACGGTTGCCGCGCTGGACCAGGGCGAAATCCTTCAGTTCGGAGCGGTCCTTCAGTTCGGTCAGCGTGATCGTGCGCTTGAGCTTGCGCTTGAACTTGACGTCGACCAGCGACCAGCGCGGCTCGGCACGCGAAGACTTGGCGTCGAAGTAGTCGCTGTCCGGATCGAACTGGGTCGGATCGGGATGCGCTTCGGTCGCCACCGTCGCGACGCCGACGACGCCGGGCACCTCGCAGCTCGAATGGTAGAACAGCACCCCGTCGCCCTTGCGCATCGCGCGCAGGTGGTTGCGCGCCTGGTAGTTGCGCACGCCGCTCCACGGCTCGGTCTTGCGCGCTTTCAAATCGTCGATCGAAAACTCGTCGGGTTCGGACTTCATCAGCCAATGGTTCATGGACGACTCTCCGGCGGGGTGCAATCGATCAATTCTTTGTCGGTGGCGATGAAATCGAGGGCGACGTCCCAGTCTTGCGCGGGCAGCGTTGCGACCTCCTGAAAAGCGTAGCCGATTCCGACCAGCAGTGGTTGCGCGGGCCGCGCCGCAGCGCGCAGGAAGTCGAAGCTGCGGTCGTAGTAGCCACCGCCCATGCCGAGGCGCCGCCCGCAACGGTCGAACGCGGTCAGCGGCACGAGCACGAGGTCGATGTCCTGCGGCGACAGCAAATCCGCACCAGCATGCTCGGGTTCGGGGATGCCGTAACGATTGGGCTGCAGCTGCGCACCGCGCTTCAACGGCACGAAACCCAGGCGCCGATCCGCGCCGACGACCGGCAGGCAATACTGTTGTCCGCGCGCGTTGAGTCGCGCTACTGCCGCATGCAGCGGCAGTTCGCCGCCGACGGCCCAATAGCCGGCGACGCGCCGGTCGACGAGGAACTCGGGAAGCTGCTCGAGGCTGGAAACCACGCCGCTCGCGGCGGCGATGCGTTCGGCT
>JAFEFQ010000239.1 GCA_018240505.1 Pseudomonadota bacterium | reverse complement strand
TCGTGATGCCGCGCTTGCGCTCCTGCTCGAGGTAGTCGGTCGTGGTCGAGCCCTTGCCGTCCTTGGTGTCGTGCACGTCGACGATCTGGTGCTTCTTGCCGGTGTAGTAGAGCACGCGCTCGGTCGTGGTGGTTTTACCCGCGTCGATATGCGCGATGATGCCGATGTTGCGGTAGAACTTGAGGTCTTTGGTACGGGCCATGGTCGTAACTCGTAAGGTTTGAACTGGGAAAGCGGAACGGGGTACTCGGAAATGCAATAGCCCGCGGCAACCGGTCAAGGATGCCGAAGGCGGATGAAAGTCGTTCGACGCGACGCGGCGGCATAAAAGGCCGGTGCGATGCGGTAATCGCGGCCACTCTGGCCGCACAACCCGCTGATTATACCGGATTTGATGGCGTTTTGCGCGCACCCGCCGCCGAAGTCCCGGGAGGCCCTATTTCTAGCCGGGTGCGTCTTCGTCGCCGTCTGCCCGCGCCTCCGGCACCCGCATGGCGAGCAGTTTGTCGATCCGGTGGCCGTCCATGTCGACGACTTCAAAGCGCCAGCCTTCCCAAGCGAAAGCCTCGCCCGCCACCGGGATGCTGCCGAATTCCTGCAAAGCGAAACCGGCCAGCGTGTTGAAGTCGCGCACTTGCGGCCAGCGCCGGATTCCGAGCCGGTCGAACACGTCGGCGACGGCGGCGAGGCCGTCGATCAGGAACGAGCCGTCCTTGCGCGCGAGGATGTCGGATTCGTTCTCCTTGTCCGCAACGTCGCCGGCGATCGCTTCGAGCAGGTCGGTGCGCGTGACGATGCCACCGAGCGTGCCGTACTCGTCCATCACGATCGCGGTCGACGCGGCCCGCGTACGGAATTCTTCGATCACCTTGAAGATCGGCGTCGCCTCGTGCACGACGAACGGCTTCAGCGCGACCGCCTGCGGATCGAACTCGGCACCATCGAGCGCCTGGTCGAGCAGGTCGCGCTTGTGCACCACGCCGAGCACTTCGTCGATGCCGCCGCGGCAGAACAGCAGTTGTTCGTGCCGGCATCGCCGCACTTCGCTCAGCATCGCCGCGCGCGTGTCGTCGGCGTCGATCCACTCGACGTCCGGACGAATCGTCATGATGTCGCGCACGCGCCGCGTGCCGAGATTGAACGTGCGCTCGACGACTTCCTGCTGCGCAAGCTGGAGCAGACCGGCGCGGCGGCTCTCGGCGACGAGCATGCGCAGTTCGTCGGGCGAATGCAGCGCGCCTTCCTCGCCGCTACCCGCGCGCAGGCCGAACAGGCGCAGCACGCCGTTGCCGAGCCCGTTGAGCGCGAGGATCGCCGGACGGAACACGAACAGGAACACCGCGAGCGGCCGCACGACGAGCAGCGCCGTGCGCTCGCTGCGCTGCAAGGCCAGGCTCTTCGGCGCCAGTTCGCCGAGCACGATGTGCAGCGCCGTGATGACGACGAAAGCGATCGCGACGGCGATTGCGTGCGAGGCCGCAGCGGCAGTGTCGCCGAGCGGCGCTAGCAGCGGTTCGATCAAATGCGCGAGCGCCGGTTCGCCGATCCAGCCCAACGCCAGCGAAGAAATGGTGATGCCGAGCTGGGTCGCAGCGAGATACGCATCGAGGCGGTCGACGGCACGGTGCAACGCGGCGGCGTTCGTCCGCCCGAGCGCGACGAGTTCGGCGACGCGGCTGCGCCGCACCGAAACCAGCGAAAATTCGGCGGCGACGAAGAACCCGTTGGCAAACACGAGCAGCAGCACCGCGGCGATGCGCCAGAGATCGACAGAAAGAGTTTCCACGCGGATCGACTTTCCTTTTTCTCAATCGTCGGCGCAACGATAACCCACACCGACCTCGGTCAGAAGAAGTGAAGACGCTGGTCCCGTACGCGTTGCTGCGAGCGATTCGCGGCCATGTTCCATTGTCGCATGCGCGTCGCGCTGCGAGTCGGCTTTCGCCTGCGGTCCCAGGCGCGCTGGATACGTGCAGATGTGGTCAGGCGTTGCCCAGCGCGAACCCGAGATTCTTCGCCACGCGCTCGCGCTGCTCGTTCGGCAGACGCGGGTCGGCGAGCAACTCGCGGCAAAGGCGGGCGCTTTCCTCACGTTCGTTGCACCAGTACAGGGCGATCGACAGTTCGTCGCGCGCGCGCCAGTCGTAGACCGGACGATCGATGAAGAGCACGTCGTTCGGCAGCTTAGTGTTCATGGCGATGCGGGCGAAATCGCGGGCGACGGTGAAACGGCGTTGCTGGCGGTTCCAGCGCGCGAATTCGCAGGCTGCCTCGGCACGCGCCGGGCGGTAGTCATAGGCATCGAGATAGGCGAGGGCGACCTCGGCGGCCGCGGCGCCGATGCGTTCCTTGAGCATGGCGATCTGGAGTTTGGAAAAGTATACCTCTTCGATCCAACCGCCCATCGCGACGCGCGCCTCGTAGGCGGCGATCGATTCCTTGATGTCGCCGGCGTCGCGAAGGCTCTGGGCCAGATAGAACGCGTAGCGCGCGTTGTCTGGCTCGTCCTTCAAGGCTCGACGCAGCACTTCGGCGTCGCGGCTGAACTTCTCGCGCTGGCTCAGCTGGCTGCGCGCGCCATCGGTATGCACGCGGATGCGCAGGCCGGGCAGGAAGCGCGCCTGCGCCGCGTGCGCCGAGTTGAGCGCCTCATGCAGGACGCCGCGCCAGACCCAGTCGAGGTCGAGCCGCGGCATCGCGACACGGCGGTAGCGCGTGTCGCCGTAGACGAGTTCGAGCAGATAGCCCGGCGCGTCGAGCTTCGGCCAGACGAAGCCTGCGTCGGCTTCGATGACTTCGTCGGCATCGATGATCAAGGCGAAGTCGCCGTGCTTGCGCGCGAGTGCGAGCGCCTCATTGCGGTTGGTGGAAAAGTCCACCCACGGCCGCTCGATCAATTCGCCGGGCAGGCCGTCCATCGCCTGGCGCACGAGGTCCTGCGTGCCGTCGCTCGATCCGGTGTCGGCGATCGCCCAAGCGTGCACGAAGGGGCGCACCGAGGCCAGGCAGCGCCCGATCACGGGCGCTTCGTTCTTGACGATCATCGAAAGGCAGATGCGCATGTTGCGATTATGCCGCAGCGGAAATGGTGTCTGCCGCAGATGCGTGGCGCCGACGAACAACGCGGGCGCGAAACAAGGCACAACTAAAATTCATCACGATCTATTCCCCCTGTAGCGGCACGCGGACACAGGCTGCCGACGCGTCGCAAGCTGGCGAATGTACCTCATTTTTCCGGCGCTGGCTCGCGGTGGTCGAGCAGCGTTTCGCTCCGCTCTTGCACGGGGCAAAGTAGAGACCGGTCTAGGTCGGCACCATCGCGGCGATGGCGAAGAAAACGGCGATCACGACCGGTCCTCCAGGCGCGCGCACAGGCGCAGGAACGCGGCGGTCGAACCGACCAGTGCGATCAGCAACAACAAGTAGAGGGCATCCATTGCGGCGGCTCGTGTGAGAACGGCCGTCACTCTGTGCTTCCGCGCATAAGAACGGCGTAGAAAATCGCCTTGTGCAGATAAAGATCGCGTAAAAATCGCATGGACCACGACGTGCGTCCGCCAGATGGGCCGCGTCTCGAGCAACACGTGCCCGGCGAAGGCTTGTGCCTTCATGCCGGACTGCTCGACGACGTTACCCGGGCGGGCAGGCGAGCATCGCCGAAGTCGACGCCGCCGATTTCTCCTTGGCAAGTCTGTAGCAGTGGCGCTGCATGTGAATTGCGTCACGTGCGCGATCGAGTCGGAGACGAGAAAAACAAGAGCATTCTGCCAAGTCGATCAATCGCGTTCGACGCAACGGCGAACAACGTCACGTTAACAATTGTTCCGTTTCCCTATGATCGGCTGGCCTCCGATTTTTGATGTGACCGCGCCAGGTTTTCAGGGGGCTTGGCGGGTCACGGGGAAATATAAGCCATGACGTACCAGCCCCACCGTCCGCCCGCATCGGCCTCCGTATCTGCCCAGTCGGACCGCGGGGGAGCACGCGCCGATTCCGTTTCGACCTCCCACCGCTATCCAAATGCCGGCGGGGTGCATCAGGATCACGGCTCGGAACAGGACTGGTGGAGTCGTCTGAGCCAGACCCAGATCGACATGCTCCGCCCGCTGTCGGCGCAACTGTTCGAAAAGCTCGACGATACGCTTTTCGATCGATCAGGCTCCTCGTTCCAGCAATTCTTCGAAGGCATGCGCATCTTGCGCAAGAATCGCGACGCGCTGCTCCAGGGCTGGTTCGACCGCGTCGACGAAGCATGGAACCGCTTGAAGCCGCAGGCGCCGGGAGCATTCCGTCCGCGTCTGGTTTCCGCGGACGGTGCGCCCGTCGAGGAAACGGTAAACGGCGAGTTTGCGCTGATCGACGAGGTCACGCTCGAGCGGAAGTTGGCCATCGACAGCGCGGTCGCGCGCGGCCTGTCCCTGTGCCGCATGGAGTTGCCGCCGTTGTGCCACCGCCTGACGCTGCTGCGCAAGGGTGCCGAAGTGGCGCCGGAAGAAGTACCTGCCGCTCCGCTTCTGCTCGTGCAGACGTTCGCGAAGTCACTGGACGAGGTGCAGAGCCTGCCCGTCGAGGTGGCGCTGATCGTGTTCAAGTTGTTCGATCGCGTGGTGATCAATGCGGTCGACATGCTTTGCAAGGAACTGAACCGGATCCTCGTGGCGGGCGGGATTGCCCCGCGCTGGACCTGGGCGCCGTCGTCGCCCACGCGCTCCTCCGTTGCGCGGCCTGCGCCCCAGGCGGCGATGCCATCCGCTCCCACCGAAGTGTGGGAAGATCCGTTCTGGCTGGAAACCGTTCCCGCGCTTGATCAGGCAGCGCCGGTCGCCGGCATGTCGGCGCAGTTCGCGGCAGCTTCCGTTTCCGGATACCTGCAACAGGATCTTGCGGAAGTCGTGGGGCAGCAGCAGTTGACTGCCTCCGTTCGCGCCTTGCTCGAACATCGGCGCATGGCCCGCTACGCCGCTTCGTGGGCGCAAGCGGCCGGACAGATTCCCGGTGTCGCGCATGCAGCACCGGTTCGCGGGGGGGCGACTGCGGAATGGGGCGCGATCGCCCCCGCCACGGCCCCGCGGACACTGGAGTTGGGAGCCCTGATGGAGGTACTGGCATCGCTGCCGTCGCCGGCGCTGCCCACGTCCTGGGTGGGCGAGCCGGAAGAAGCCGCCTGGGATCCAGGCCAGCTCAAGAACGATCTCAGTCGTTCGTTGCATGGACGGATGCGTCCGCGCGCGGACGGCATGGATGCGCATGGCGGCGCGGCGGCACACGCCGAAGCCGTGGACGCCGACATGCCCGACATCGCATTCGGCGAGCATGAGGACGTCATCGACATGGTCGCGATGATGTTCAGTTTCATTCAGCAGGATCAGGCGCTGCCGGCAGCCGTGCAGGCCCTGCTGTCGCGTCTGCAATTGCCGTATCTGCGTCTGGCGCTGAGCGAGCCGCAGATGTTCTTCGATGCCGAGCACCCCGCGCGGGCTCTGATGGACCATCTGGCCGAGTTCGGCAAGAGTTGCGCGCCGGGGAGCCCGATGCTGGCGGAGAAGATGCTGAAAATGCACTCGCTGGTCGGACGCATTGTCGGCCAGCACGAAATTACGCGGGCGTTCGTCGAACAGGAGTGGACGAAATTCCGCACCTGGTCCGACGCGCTTGAGCAGCGTGCCGCCGCGCGCGAGCGCGATCAGGTCTCCGCGTTGATCGAAGACGAGCCGCAGGCAAGCGAAGCGCAGGCAACGGAGCAGGCGGCACCGGTCGAAATTTTCGTGGCGGAATCCGCTACCGTGCGCGCGTCCGTTGCGGCGAACGAGCCCATGCCCATGTCCACGACGACGGCGGATGTGGATCGGCCGGCTTCGACGCAGGCGGGGTCGGACTCCAACCCTTCAGTCGGGCGCGCACACCTCCATCAGATCCGCCTTGACGTGACCGCGCGCATGCGCGAACGGATTGAAGGCAAGGCGATGCCGGAAGGACTGCGCCATGCGCTGTCGCTGCTTTGGGTCAATCATCAGGTGCGGGTCTGGGAGAAGTTCGGAGAACGGTCCTACGAGGCGTCCTGGCTGGATCGGCAACTCGCCGCGGTAGCGGCCCTGTTCACGACGAAACAGGACGCCAAGGCGCAGGAGCAGTTCGCGCAGGACTGGCCGGGCATCGAACGCGCCTGGAGCCAGGTGCTGGCCGAAGGCTCTGCTCCTGTCGAAGCACGCACGAACTGGATCGCGACGTTCCGACGCTGGGCCGAGGTCCGGATCGGCCGTGTCGCCGCCGATCCATCGGCACGCTGGAATTGGCGGGAAGGCCTGGTTGCTTCGGATTCCGCGCCATCGGAGAAGATGCGTGGAACGGCTCCCTCGGCCGCGGCATTGCCGGCGGGAGCGGGGGAGCAGGCCGTCGAGTCTGCGGCGACTGCGGGTTCGGCGTCGACGCAATCACCCGGTTCCAGCGCCAAGCTGGCTCCGGCCCAGCCGGCACCGGCGCGCTGGGCGGTTGGCGACTGGATCGAGTTCAAGGACGAACCGGCGGCTGGAGTCGCCGCGCAGGCGGAATCCGGCAGCGCGCCGAGCCGCGCCGGGCGAGGCAAGGTCTCATGGATCGGTTCTTTCACCGGACGCACCGTGCTGGTCAAGACCGACGGTACGCTCTGGCGTGAAGAGGACAGGGTCGATCTGGATGCCCTGATCGACCGTGGCCTCGCTTTCATCGTTCCGCGCGAATCCCTGTTCAACCGCTCGATGCAATCGATGTTCGCCAAGCTGCGCGAAGACGTCGCCAGCGTCGCGTCCTGAGTTCACTGCCGCAGGCATTTCTGCGCGCGGCATTCCTGCGAATCGCGCGCCGGTTCCGGTCGTGCGGCCGTCCAGATCGAACGACGCGTCGCCGGTCGGTGCGTGTGGCCGTGGATCAGCCTGCGCACGCCGAGCCTGCGCATCGCGGCGGCGACTTCGTCCTGGTTGACGCCCGCGATCGGGTCTCGCTGCCGATTCGCCGAGGATGTGGAGCGCGTTCGCGCGGCGCGCCTCGCCGGCGAGCAGTCTGGTATACAAATCCACAAATGTGCGAACGCTGCGGATCGGTGCGGGTCAGGGATGAACAAGGCTGGCATCGACGTTCCGTGTCACGCTGTCCCTGACGTTGCCGCGGGGCAGCAGCAAGTGCGGCTTGCCGCAGCAGTTCGACCTTGTCGATAGCCGCGTCGGCGGCGGAGTGGTCGATCCTGATCGGGAGTATGGGAATTTGAAGGTATGTATTCGTGACAAAAGCGAACATCATCACTAACAAGGGCAAACGACTTCTTTATGATCGAACCGCAGTCGATTCGGATTGTGCCAAGTTCAGGGCACGGCGCGTTCCTTTTGGAGCATCGGAATTCACATGGCGCCATCGCCTCCCACGCACGGTACGCCCGCATCCCAGGCCATCGACGGCCAGCCCGCAGGCGATGCTGAGCCGGCTACTCCCGTCCTGCGAGCCGATCGTTCCGCTGCGGAAGACGGCCGTCGCGGCACCATGCATGAGCAGGAGTGGTGGGGCCGTCTGAGCCGCATCCAGATCGACCTGCTCCGGCCCATGTCGGCCCGGCTCTTCGAAAGTCTCGACGATGTGCTGTTCGATCGGTCGGGTGCCACGTTCCAGCAGTTCTTCGACGGCATGCGCGTACTGCGCCGCAGTCGCGATGCGCTGATCGAGGGTTGGTTCGACCGCATCGACGAGCGCTGGAAAGGCTTGATGCCGCAGATGCCCGGAACATTCCGGCCGCGCCTGGTTTCCGCGCGCGACTCGTTTGCGGACGGTGACCGTCCGCGCGGCGGATTTTCGCTGGACGAAACGGCCACGTTCGAACGAAATCTGGCTGTGGATCACACCGTGAACCGGGGCATGTTCCTGTGCAGCGCGGAGTTGCCCGCGCTGTGCCACCGTCTGACCCTGCTGCGCAAGAACCAGGTCGTGCAGGAGGACGATGTTCCCGCCTCGCCCGCGATGATGGTGCAGACGTTCGCCGATTCCCTCGACGAGGTCTCGGATTTGCCCGTCGACGTGAGCTTGATCGTATTCAAGCTGTTCGACCGTTTCGTAATGAGCGCGGTCGGCGTGGTTTGTCAGGAACTGAACCGGTTTCTGGCCCGGGGCGGCGTAGCGCCGCGGTGGGCACGTGCGTCTTCGCCGCCAGGTCGTTCCGCCGCCTTGCGACCCGCGCCTTCACTGCGTGCCGCTGCCACCGACTCCAGAGGCGCCAGGAAAGGACGATCGTGGCTGGAAACCATGCCGTTGCTCGAACCCGGAGCGTACGAGCCGGCACTGCGCATGCACCATGCCGATTCGATCCGTTGCGGCATTCCCAGCGCGAATCAGTACGCGCTGCGAGATTTTCCGCAGGATGCTTTCGAGCGGACTCAACTGGCGGCCTGGGTTCGCATCCTGCTGGAGCATCGACGCTTGGCCCGGCAGGCGGTCTTGTCGACCGCTGCGTCCGGTCCCTTTTCTGTCCCCGGCTACGCTGGGTCAGCAGATTCCTCGGGCGATAACTCCGGCTGGAGTTTCGCCGCCCTGGAGGCCCCCATGTTGCAGACCCTGGAGTTGGAAACCTTGCTGGAGGCGCTCGCCACCCTGCCATCCCCGTCCCTGCCTGCATCCTGGATGGACATTACCGAAGGAGAGAGGCTGGATGCCGATCAGCTCAAGCGCGAACTGCGCAAGGTACTGAGTGACCGGATCCACGGTGGGGACGGCGAAGTCACGCCGCACGCGGACGGGCGCCTTGCCGAGGAGCATGGAGTCACCCTCGGCGAGTACGAGGACGTTGTCGACATGGTGGCGATGATGTTCTCCTACATCCAGTCGGATCCGGCCTTGCCCGCTGCAGTCCAGGTCCTGTTGTCGCGCCTGCAGTTGCCGTATCTGCGCGCGGTCTTGATCGATCCGGAACTGTTTTCGGACTTGCACCATCCGGCGCGCGCGCTGATCGATCGGCTGGCCGAGGTCGGAAAGGCCTGCATGCCGGACAATCCGCAGTTGGCAGAGACAATGCAAAAAATGCATGCTCTCGTCGAACGCATCGTCAGGGCCACCACGATCACGCGGATCCTTTTCGAGCAGGAATGGGCGCAGTTCAGCACCTGGTGCGATTCGATCGAAAGGCGAGTCGCCACGCGCGAGCACGATCAGGTAGCGGCCCTGGTCGACGTCGAACTACAGGCCCTGGTCGAGCAAACGGCGGCGGAAGTCGCGCGGGGAGCCGCCGGGGCGAAGTCCGTGGCGCAGGGAGCAGCCACACCCGTGCCATCACCGGAGTCGTCCGCTGCAGTGCCGTCGAGCCGCGCCGCCGATTCGGGCGGCGAGCGGTCCGCGAATGCGTATCAGATCCTCTTGTCGGTGACCTCGCGCATGCGCGAGCGGCTGGACGGAAAAGTCATGCCGGAAGGGCTGCGTCACGCTCTGTCCCTGCTCTGGGTCAACCACGAGGTTCGCATTCGGGAAGTACACGGCGAGCGGTCCTACGAGGCCTCGTGGCTGGACCGCCAGTTCAATGCGATCGTCGGCCTGTTCTCGGTGGAGGCGGGTGCGCGGGCGCAGGCCGATCTGGAACAGGATTGGCCCGCAATCGAACGAGCCTGGAAGATGGTGCTGGCCGAAGGACCGGCGCCGGTCGAGGCACGCGAGCGCTGGATCGCCACGTTCCGCCTGTGGGCCGATGTCCGCACCGGACGCGTCGCCCCCGATTCGTCGCGCCGGTGGAACTGGCTGGAAGGGTTGGTTGCGGCGCGTCTGCAGCCGGCGATTGCCGGGCAGGCGCCGGCGCAGGCGACAGCCGCGGCGAATGCGGTTGCACAGGCGGAATCGCGAATCGAAGTACCCGCCGGCAGTCCACTAGCAGCGATATCCGCATCGGAGCCGGCGCCCGCACCTGCCGCCAAGCCTGCTCCGGTCAGAATGGTTCCCGCACGCTGGAAGGTCGGCGACTGGATCGAATTCCGCAGCGGCGCTGGCGCCAGCCACACGACCTTCCTTGCGGCCTCGGGCCGGGTTGGCCGCGGCAAGGTGACGTGGATCAGTTCTCTCACAGGGCGGACGATTCTGATCAAGCCGGATGGCACGTTGTGGCGGGAAGAAAGCAGGCTCGACCTCGACGATCTGCTCGATCGCGAACTGGCATTCGTTGTTCCGCGCGAGTCGATGTTCGATCGTTCCCTGCAGTCGATGTTCAGCAAACTGCGCGAAAACGTTACATCGACACTATCCTGATTCGTGTATCCCGGAAGTCGGGGTTTCGCGCTTGTCGGCGCGCGAAATCCCCGAATTGCTACGGGATGCGGGCGACGAGAGGGGCTTGCTCGCGTGACCACAAAAACCTGCGACGCTAGCCGATGCGCAGCACGCTGTCCTGTTCGTACCAGTCGCCGAGCACGATGCGTTCGGCCGTGTGTCCATCCAGGTCGAAGTGGTGCGTGGCCGGGCGATGCGTGTGGCCGTGGATCAACTTGCGCACGCCGTGCGCGCGCATCGCGGCGGCGACGGCGTCCTGGTTGACGTCCATGATCTCGGGCTTCGCCGCCGAGGTGTGCTTGCGGCTCTCGCCGCGCGCCTGCGCGGCGAAGGCGCGGCGTTCGGCGAGCGGCTTGGCGAGAAACTGCCGCTGCCAGCGCGGGTCGCGCACGAGCGTGCGGAATTTCTGGTAGTCGGCGTCGTCCGTGCACAGCGTGTCGCCGTGCGTCAGCAGCACGCGCTCGCCGTCGAGTTCGATCACGGCGGGATCGGCGAGCAGGGTCATGCCGGCGCGCGCCGCGTAATCTTCGCCGAGCAGGAAATCACGGTTGCCCCGCATGAAGTACACCGGTACGCCCGCCTCGCGCAGCGCGCGCGTGGCCGCGGCGACGCGCGCGGGCAGTTCGGCATCGTCGTCGTCGCCGATCCAGGCCTCGAACAGGTCGCCGAGTACGTAGAGCGCGTCCGCGCGGCGCGCCTCGCCGGCCAGCAACTCAGTATACAAATCCACAATATGCGGACGCCGTGGGTCGAGGTGCAGGTCGGAGATGAACAGGGTCGGCATCGACGTTCCGCTTCACGCTGCCCGCACGTTGCCGCGGAGCAGCGCAGCAGGCGAGGCTTACGGCAGCAGTTCGACCTTGTCGATCGTCACCGCCGTCGTCGGCACGTCGCTGGAGAACGGGCCGGCGGCGCCGGTCGGGATCGCGGCGATCTTGTCGACGACTTCGCTGCCCTTGATCACCTTGCCGAACACCGCATAGCCCCAGGTGGCCGGACTCGTGTCGCTGGTGTAGTCCAGGCGCTTGTTGTCGACGAGGTTGATGAAGAACTGCGCGCGTGCCGAGTGCGGATCGGGCGTGCGCGCCATCGACACGGTGTACTTCAGGTTGGACAGGCCGTTGTTCGCCTCGTTGCGGATCGGCGCGCGCGTCTTCTTCTCCTGCAGGTCGCGGGCGTAGCCTCCGCCCTGGACCATGAAGCCGGGAATCACGCGATGGAACACGGTGCCGTTGTAGAAACCGTCCTTCGCGTACTGGACGAAGTTCTCCACCGACTTCGGCGCCTTCTCGGCGTTGAGTTCGATCGTGATGTCGCCCAGGCTCGTGTGCAGCACGGCCTTGGTCGCCGCCGCGGGTGCGGGCGTGGCGGCCGCAGGCTTGTTCGCCGGTGCGGCGGCGGCCGGTTTCGCCACGGCCGGCTTCGTCGCAGGCTGGGCGACCGGCTTGGCCGGCGCTTGGGCGAACGCGAGCGGGGCGGCGGCGAGAAAGGCGAGACTGAGCAGGAGATGGCGGGTCATGCGGGAAACTCCGGATACGAAAGGCCGCCATGATAGCGGCACGACGAGGGCGAGCACAGTCGAACGCGGCGCCAATCCGGAACCTGTCCTCACGCGGCAAGCTTCTCGCCGGCCTTTACCTGCAACTTGATGTCGAGGTGCTTGAGATAGTCGCGCTCCTGGTCGAGGTCGGTGCGCGTCAGCGGGTGCGCGTCGAGCCAGGCTTCGGGCAGGCGCAGTTGCAAGGTCCGGTCCTCGAGCTTGAGCGTGAGCGGCGGCAGCGGCTCGGGTTTGCGCGCGCGCTGCAGCAGCACGGCGAGGCGCAGCAGTGCGGTGACGCGTGCGGTCGAGCGGCGCAGGCGCTCTGGCGCGATGTCGATGATGCTCTGGTCGGGTTTGCGCCGGTGGCAGCGCAGGATGATCGCGAGCACGATCTGTTCGTGGCGGGCGAAGCCGGCGAGATCGGAGTTCTCGACGATGTAGGCGCCGTGGATATGGTGCTGGCTGTGTGCGATCGCGAGGCCGATCTCGTGGATGTGCGCGGCCCAGGCCAGCCAGTCGCGCTCGTCGCGGCCGAGCTGCCAGTCCAGCGCGATCGAATCGAACAGCGCGTGCGCGGTCGCTTCGACGCGCGCGGCATGGGCGCGATCGACGCCGTAGCGCTGGGCGAGCGCGGTGATGCTCGCAGTACGCGGATCGCGGTGTTCGGCGCGGCCGATCATGTCGTAGAGCAGGCCTTCGCGCATCGCGGTTTCGCAGACGCGCATCTGGCGGATGTCGAGCGCGGCGAACGCGGCCTCGAGGATGACCACGCCGCCCGCGAACACGCCGACGCGATCCTCGGCGAGGCCCGGCAGGCGGATCCGGTCGATGCTGCCGGCGGCGAGCAGGGCGTCGCGGATCTTCTCCAGCGCGACGCGCGAGATGCCGGTCTCGCTCCAGCCGCAGGCCTGGGCGACGTTGCCGATCGCCTTCGCCGTGCCGCTCGACCCGATCGTCTCGCTCCAGCCGTGCGCGCGGTAGTCGGCGGCGAACTGCTGCAGTTCGACCGCGATCTCGTCCTGCGCGCGCTGCCAGCGTTTCGCGCTCAGCTTGCCGTCGTCGAAGAAGCGCATCGTGCTCGCGACGCAACCCATCTGCAGGCTTTCCTTCTCCAGCGCCTCGAAGCGCTGGCCGATGATGAACTCGGTGCTGCCGCCGCCGATGTCGACGACGAGGCGGCGTTCGGCCGATTCGGGTATGCCGTGGGCGACGCCGAGATAGATCAGGCGCGCTTCCTCGCGACCCGAGACGACTTCGATCGCATGGCCGAGCGCATCTTCCGCGGGCGCGAGGAACATGCCCGGCACGGCGAGGCGGCGGACCGTGTTCGTCGCCACCGCGCGCACGCGCTCCGCGGGCAGGCCGGACAGGCGCTGGCCGAAGCGCGCGAGGCAGGCGAGCGCGCGGTCGCGGCGCGCGTCGTCGAGGCTGCCATCGGCGCGCAGGCCGGCGGCCATGCGCACGCTGTCGCGCAGCCGATCGATCACGCGCAGCTCGCCGTGCTCGTAGCGCGCGACGACGAGGTGGAAACTGTTCGAACCCAGGTCGACGGCAGCGAGCAGTTCGCCGTTGCTGATCTTCTGGTTGCGAGAGTTGCTCACGCGCGGGCTTCCCGATGTCGTCTAGAACCTATCTCAAAACGTAGCGAGCGAAGACAATTTGCGCGTCGCCGGAGCGCAGGAACCGGAGTTTACAAGTAGTAAATGAGGATTCCGAGCACCGCCGGCGCGCGAAATGTCGAGCGCAGTAATTTTGAGATAGGTTCTATGCAAAAGATCGCAAATCGTAGCGGACCTGCGCAAGCGAATTGTGACAGCATCGGCCGGTTTGCGCGTATCATGCCGGACGTTCGCACTACGCCGTGCCGGAAACCGCACCGTATTCCTGATGGATTCCTCCACGCCGATTCCGCATCGCGGCTTGCTTGCGGGCCTGCTCGCCGCACTGGCGATGCTCGGGCCGTTCTGCATCGACGCCATCTTCCCGGCGTTCCCGGCGATCGCGCGGCACTTCGGCGCGGGCCCGGTCGCGATGCAGCAGACGATCAGCGTCTACCTGTTCGCCTACGCCGCGCTGTCGCTGTTCGTCGGCGCGATGTCGGACGCGTGGGGGCGGCGCACGATCGTCCTCGCCGGCCTCGTCGTGTTCCTCGTCGGCACGGTCGGCTGCGCGCTCGCGCCGTCGATGCACGCGCTGCTGGCATTTCGCGCCTTGCAAGGCATGAGCGCGGGCATCGGCATGATCGTCGGCCGCGCGATCGTGCGCGACTGCTTCGAAGGGCCGCACGCGCAGAAATTGATGGCCCAGATCAGCCTGATCTTCGGCCTCGCGCCGGCGCTCGCGCCGATGGTCGGCGCCTGGCTCGTCGCCTGGGACGGTCGCCCGCTCGCCACGCCGCCGGCGGTGCTGGTCGGCTGGCACGCGCTGTTCTGGGCGCTGTCCCTGTTCACCCTGGCGTTGATCGGCCTGTGCCTCGCGGTGCTGCCGGAAACCCACGCGCGCGAACGCCGCGTCGCGTTCCGGCCGCGGACGCTGTTCGCGAACTATCGCCGCATCGTCGGCGATCGCCAGTTCGTCGCGCTCGCGCTCGCGCTGACGTTCAACTCGGCCGGCTTCTTCGTCTACATCGCCAACGCGCCGGTGTTCGTGCTCGACATCCTCAAGCTCGACCAGAATCATTTCCCGTGGCTGTTCGTGCCCGCGATCAGCGGCCTGATGCTCGGTGCGCTGCTGACCAGCCGCCTCGCCGGACGCGTGCCGGTGCGCACGCTCGTCGGCGCAGGCTATGCGCTCATGCTCGTCGCCTCGCTGCTCAATCTCGTCGCCGCGTTCGTCGTGCAACCCGCGCGCGTGCCGTGGAGCGTGCTGCCGATCGCGATCGGCGCGATCGGCGTCAACCTCGTTGCGCCGGCGCTCAACCTGCTCGTGCTCGACCGCTTCCCGCAGTACCGCGGCGCCGCCTCGTCGGTGCAGGCGTTCCTCATGCTGATCTTCAGCGCGCTGCTCGCCGGCGCGCTGGGACCGCTGATCGCGAGTTCGGCCCTGCATCTCGCGGTGGCCTCGAGCGTGTTCTACCTGATCGGCCTGATCGGCTGGCGCTGGTACCGCCGCATCGCCAAACGCATCCCCGAGAAGATCGACGGCGACGCCGCCGTGATCGCCGCGGCGGGGGCGAGCGGCGATTGATTTGAGAAGCGATTGAAGATATTTGTGCCGATGCAATGATTGCATGGGGAGTGCAATGCGGTATCTGGGGCGGATTTCGGAATGGCGTGACGATCAGGGGTACGGATTCATCACGCCCAATGCGGGCGGCGAACGCGTTTTCTTTCACATCACTGCGTTCAAACGGCTCTCTCGTCGTCCGGTGGGCAACGAGTTGGTGAATTTCGTCAGATCGAGCGATGGCCAAGGGCGTCTGCGTGCCGAGCAAGTGGAATATGTTGCACTTCAAGGGCGATCTCGTGAGCGATCTGGCGCAAGTGTTCCACTGATCCTCTTTGCCGGAGTGTTTCTCGCAACGGTGGGTGCTTTGGCATTGACAGGAAAGCTTCCAATGCCTGTTCTTGTCGCCTATTTCACTCTCAGTTGCATCACTTTTGCGGTCTACGCCTGGGACAAGTCCGCCGCACAGGAAGGGCGCTGGCGCACACAGGAGAGCACTTTGCAGCTCTTGGCATTGTTGGGCGGATGGCCTGGGGGCATCTGCGCGCAGCAGGTGCTGCGCCACAAGTCGCGCAAGGAATCCTTCCAGTTCGTATTCTGGCTGGCCGTTGCAGTCAACGTGTCCGTCTTCGGCTGGCTACTGTCGGACGCGGGCTCGCGGTTCCTCGCAAGTCTGATCAGCGGATAAAGCGCTGGGAGGCAACTGCGTGGCGGACGATCGCGGCGATCGCCTAACGCTATTTCTGCAAACGCGAGTTGAGGGCATACGTGCCACCGATACTCGCCTGCGCCAGCACGTGTCCTTGCAGCGCCGCGCGCACATTCGCACCGATCGGCTCGCCTTGGACATTGAGCTTCGCCACGTCGAGCGCGTAAACAGTGAACACGTAGCGATGGACGAGTGCATCGTTCCACGGCGGGCAGGGGCCATCGTAGCCGTAGTACGTGCCGCCCATCTCCGCATCGCCGGCGAACCAGCCGGTGTAGTCGTTGCTGCCGTGGCGCCAACCCTGCGGCGCCGCGGGACCGTGCTTGCCGCGCGCGGTGACGCCGTCGCTGTGGCTGCCGGCGGCAATCTCGTGCACGGAGGCCGGGATGTCCCACAGCAGCCAGTGGAAGAAATCGACGCGCGGCAGCGAGGCCGGTACTTCGCGACCTTCCTGGTTGACGTCGTCGCCGCGGCTCGGCACGTCGGGGTCGTGGCAGATCACGGCGAACGATTTCGTGCCCGCCGGCGTGTCGTTCCAGGCCAGGTGCGGGTTGCGGTTCGCGCTGAGCGCGACATGGTTTTTGGGATCGGTCACGCAGAAGGCGAATTCGCCCGGAATGCGCGCGCCGTCAGCAAAACTGCGGCTGGTGAGTTTCATGGGGCGTCTCGATGGGGCCGTGCTTCGATTATGGCATTTCGCCGTGGCGCCGATCGTTACGCCTGCAGCGGCAAGGTGACGACGAAACTGTTGCCGTGCGGTTCCAGCGATCGATAGGCCGCGTCGCCGCCGTGGCGTTGCGCGATCTGGCGCACGAGGCTCAGGCCGAGCCCGGTGCCGACGTTGCGTTCCGTGGCGGCAGGGCGATAGAACGGCTCGAACAGGCGCTGCGACTGTTCGGCGGAAAGAGTCGGCCCGGCGTCGTCCACCGCGATTTCGATGCTTCCGGGCAGCCGCGTCAGGCGCACTTCGATCGGCGCCGCGCCGTGGCGCTGTGCGTTGTCGAGCAGGTTGCGCAGCAGGCGCCGCAGCAATCGCGGATCGCCACGACGCACGGCCGCCACGCCGTCGAGGCGCACGTCGCGGTAGCGCGCGCATTCTTCCGCGGCGAGCGCGAGCAGATCGACTTCTTCGTCGGCACCGGGGTCGGCGACCGCGTCGAGGCGGCTGGCGAGCAGGATCTCGTCGATGAGTTGGTCGAGTTCGGCGATGTCGCCGTCGAGGCCGGCCTTGCGCTTCGGGTCGGCCGACTCGCCGATCAGCTCGACCGCGAGGCGCACGCGCGCGAGCGGCGTGCGCAGCTCGTGCGAGGCGTTGGCGAGCAGGCGCTTGTGCGCGGCGACGAGTTCCTCGATGCGGCCGGCGGCGCGATTGAAGCTCTGCGCGAGCCGTGCGACTTCGTCCCTGCCTTCGACCGCGACGCGCGCGGACAGATCGCCCGCACCCAGGGCATCCACCGCCTGTTCGAGACGTTCCAGCCGCCGCAGAAGGCGACGCGTCAGCGGATAGGTTGCGATGCCGATGCACAGCGCGAGAGCGGGAAAAATGATGAAGCTGTGGACCACGTGGACGACGCGACCGCCGTCGTCGACATGCATGAACACGATCCCGCCGACGGCGAATGCGGCGAGGCTACCGACGAGGGTGAGGAAAAAGCGCGTGTGCAAATGCGAAATCATGTTCAGTCCTGTGCCTTGGCGAACACGTAGCCCGCGCCGCGCACGGTGATGATGCGGCGCGGGTGCCTGGCATCGTCCTCGATCGCCGCGCGGACGCGCGAGACGTGCACGTCGATCGAGCGGTCGAACGCCTCGAGCGCTTCGCCCTTGACCAGATCCATCAGGGTGTCGCGCGAGAGCACGCGACCGGCATTCTCGGCCAGCGCGACGAGCAGGGCGAACTGGTAGGAAGTGATCGTGCGTTCGGCGCCGTCGATGCGCAGCGTGCGCGCCGCGCGATCGATCTCGAGGCGGCCGAAACACAATGGCGCCTCGCTTGCCGCGCCGTTGCCGCGCCGGCGCAGAATCGCGCGCAGACGCGCGAGCAGCTCGCGCGGCGCGAACGGCTTCGGCAGGTAGTCGTCGGCGCCGAGTTCGAGGCCGACGATGCGGTCGGTCGCGTCGCCGCGCGCGGTGAGCATGAGCACGGGCGCGTCCGACTTCGTGCGCAATTGCCGGCAGACGTCGAGGCCGTCCATGTCCGGCAGCATCAGGTCGAGCACCACGGCGTTGCAGGGTTCGGCGGCGAGCCGTTCAAGCGCCGCCGCGCCGAGCGTCACATGCACGACGCGGAAGCCGGCCCCGCCGAGATATTCGGACAGCATCTCGGCGAGGCGGGCGTCGTCTTCGACCAGCAGGATGCGTTCGGCCATGCGCGCCACTGTGGACGTTGCACGATCGAACCGCAAGACGTGGTTCAGCCCGCGTGCGCCGCGTGCTGCGCGACATGGTCGGCCAGCGCCTTGCGCTGCGCCGGGGTCAGTGCTTCGGCCACGTCGAGCAGGAACTGCAGAGTGCGCTTGGACACCTGTTCGTGAATCTTCATGTGCGCCGCATACTCGGCTTCGACCGCGCTGCGATCGATGGTCGGCTGCGTGAGCAGGCCGAAGATGCGCGCGTGACCCTCTCCGCCCTGATTCTGTATCTGCGCGAGGTCGGTTTGCGCCTGCTGCGTGATCGCCGTGAGCTGGGTCTTCTGTGCGTCGGTCGCGCCGGCTTCGGTGTAGACGTACTGCAGCATGTTGTTGACGTGGGCGACGATGCCCTGCGCGCCGTCGGCGCCGGCTTGCATCGCGTGCGCGTCGCTTGGCGAATGGGCGAGGACGCTGGCGCCGAAGGCGGCGCTGCCGATCAGCGCGAACGCGAGCAGGGCTTTGCGGGGAACAGAGGTGAAAAGGGTCATGGCGGATCTCCGATGCGTGATGGGACGATTCCCACGGTGCAGTCTGCGGAGCCCGCGTCGGCGGAATTTGTCGCCTGTGTAAAGTAGTGTGAAGTGGTCAGGCCGCCCGGGATTTTTGCGCGACATGAGGCAGGCCGCGCGCGGCCAGCCACGCGCGTGCGTCTTCGGCATCGCGCTCGAACCACGCGCGCGTGGAGCCGAGACGGAATGTGTAGCCCCAGGCGTCCATGTCGTCCATGAGGCATTCGCCGCCGACGCCGGGCAATTCCTCGGCAAGCAGGATCTGCAGGTAGCAGGTCGCGTCTTCCTCGGCCTGCGAGTCGGACGCGTCGGTGTGGATTGCCGCGCGGCGCTCGGCCGGCGCGACGATCAGGTGGCAGGCCTCGTGCAGCAGCGAATGCACGGGCGTGTCGTCGCGTGCGTAGACGCTCGAGCCGATCACGCCGGCTTCGGGTTCGCCCCAGTAGCTGCCCGGGATCGGCGCGTCGCCGGCGACGCGTTCGAGGCTGAGGCCGTAGCGCGCGAGCAGGGCGTCGGCGTCGCCCGCATCGATGTCGGCCAGGGTCAGCACGGTGCGCCGAACCTGGCGCGTCTCAACCGCTCGCCGTGGCGGGCGAGGCCTTGTCGGGCAGCGCGATCGACAGCTCGAGCACGTCGTGGTCGCCGTCCTTGTGCGTCTTCACGTCGACCGCGTTGGCATCGACGTTGACGAACTTGCGGATCACCTCGAGCAGTTCGCGGCGCAGCATCGGCAGGTAGTCGGGCGCGCCGCGGCCGCTGCGGTCCCGCTCCTCCTGGATCAGGATGGTCAGGCGATTCTTGGCCAGCGAGGCGGTGTTTTGCGGGCCCTTGCGCAGGAAATCGAAGATGCCCATGGCTAGCCTCCGAACACGCGCGAGAAGAAGCCCTTCTTCGGAGCCTCGGTGAAGCGCAGCGCGCGCTCGTCGCCGAGCAGGCGCGCGACGGCGTCGTCGTACGCCTGGCCGGCGTTCGAGGCCTCGTCGAGGATCACCGGCACGCCCGAGTTCGACGCGGCGAGCACGCCTTCGGATTCCGGGATCACGCCGACGACCTTGATGCCGAGGATTTCCTCGACGTCGGCGATGCTCATCATGTCGCCGCTGGCGACGCGCGCGGGGTTGTAGCGCGTGAGCAGCAGGTGCTCCTGCACCTTGCCGTTGCCGGCTTCGGCGCGACGGGTCTTCGAGGAAAGCAGGCCGAGGATGCGGTCCGAGTCGCGCACCGAGGAGACTTCCGGGTTGACCACGACGATGGCGCGGTCGGCGAAGTACATGGCGAGGAAGGCGCCTTTCTCGATGCCGGCCGGCGAGTCGCAGACGACGTAGTCGAAATCGTCGGCGGCGAGTTCATCGAGCACGCGCTGCACGCCGTCCTGGGTCAGCGCGTCCTTGTCGCGCGTCTGCGAGGCGGCGAGCACGTACAGGGTTTCGTAGCGCTTGTCGCGGATCAGCGCCTGCTTGAGCGTGCACTCGTTGTGGATGACGTTGACGAAGTCGTAGACCACGCGGCGTTCGCAGCCCATGATCAGGTCGAGGTTGCGCAGGCCGACGTCGAAGTCGATCACCGCGACCTTCTTGCCGCGTTTGGCCAGGCCCACGGCGATGGAAGCGCTCGTCGTCGTCTTGCCGACGCCGCCCTTGCCCGATGTCACCACGATATTCTCGGTCAACTTGAAATCTCCATTTTTATATAAAGCTAAAACTGCAAAATGTACACTTTTCGCAAGCGCGTGGGCTTACGGCGCGAGCGCCTCGATGAGCAATTTCTCGCCGTCCAGCCAGGCCTGCACGGGCTTGCCGCGCAACTCGACAGGCAGGTCCTCGAACACGCGATAGCGGCCGGCAATCGAAATCAGTTCGGCCTGGAAATCCAGGCAATAGATGCGCGCCGTCGCGTCGCCCTGCGCGCCGGCGAGCGCGCGCCCGGACAGGCGGCCGTAGATGTGGATCGAGCCGTCGGCGATGACCTCGGCACCGTTGCCGACCATCGCGTTGACGATGAGGTCGCGTCCGCGCGCGTAGACCTGCTGGCCGGAGCGCACGGCCTTGGCATGGCGCAGGCTGGGCGCGGCCGCGGCAGGCGCCGCCGCGGGCGCGGGTGGCGGCTCGGCGGCAGCGGTGACCGCCCGCGGCCGGCTCGGCGCGGGCGCCGCTGCGGCGATGTTGGCGACGCCTTCGTCGGAGTTCTGGCGTTCGTACACCGCGCGGAATTTCGCCAGCAGCGGCACGCCGAGATCCTTCGCTAGCAACTCGTTTTCGGTCGTGCTGTAGGACAGGCCGACCGGCAGCATGCCGCCGGCCCGGATCGCATCGAGCAGTGCCTGCGCCTGGGCCGCGTCCGGCAGCTGCGGCAGGCGGCTCAGGTCGAGGATGACCGGGGCGCGCGCGAACAACTGCGGCGCGGCGGCGACCTTCTGTTCGATCTCGGAGCGCAGCGCGGCCGGATCGTTGAGGTTGAGGCGCAGGTTGGCGATGCCGACCTGGCCGAATTTCAACTCGAGGATCGGCTCGACAGCCGCTATCGTCGCTCGCATCGAAGGGGGACTCGCTCCGTGAAGACTCAGGCGATGCGCGCTTGCGGCGCGGGCAGGCCATGGGTGCGCCCGGCGAGCCAGGCCTGGTTCGGCAATCCGTCGGCGTCGAGATATTTCTGCCGCACGAATTCGAAACTGCACAGTTCCTTCGCCAGCAGCGAAACGTGCCGCGATACGCTCGCCATGTTGCGTTGCCCGACCTCGCGGAAGCCGTAGGTGCCGTGGAACAGCACGGCCACGTCGTCGCGCGGTTCGAGGAACACCTCGCAGGCGAGCAGCGGCACGCGCACCTCGGCGAAACTGGTCACGTCGGCGTAGAAGATGCGGCCGAGGCCGAGGCCGCGGTACGGGCGGGCAATGACGATGCGGTCGATGTAGAGGAACTGCGGATAGCGCTCGCGGAACCAGAGGAAGTTGTCGCTGGCGTAGTCGGCGTTCTCGCGCAGGCCGATGAGGAAGCCCGCGAGATGGTCTTCGGCTTCGGCGACCCGGAAATAGGCGGCTTCATCGTGGAATTTGCGCACGCTGGTCGCATCCAGCGGCAGGATCGTGGAACCTGCGGCGTTGTTGAGCGCGAGGATCGAATCCAGCTCATGCTCGCGAACGTCGCGAATGGTGATGCTCATGCGGACGTGCTCCGTGGGCGAGGCGCGCGGCGAGGCGCGCTCTATGACGCGTATTATTGCATGCGTCGCCGGCTTGGGCCATGACGCGGCGCGGGCTTTTTCGTTAAGCCGGACTAACGGTCCGCGGCCCGTGGCTCCGCGGGATGGATTTCCCGCCGCGGTGGTTGCCACTTTTGCGCCGATATGACTTGTTGCATGTTGCGGGCGATGCGCGGCGTTCTATGATGCGCGGCATGGATGCCTTCGAACATCGCCGCTGCGCCCGGCACCAACCTGTCGCCGTTGTCGTGCGCGGGCGAGGGACGAGGACGCTGAAGTGAAGGTACCCTTGTTCAATCACATCCTGCTGCTGCGCTACGCGGGACTGTTCACCTACCTCTGCACCGGCCTGCCGCTGCTGAGCAGTTCCTGGCGCGCCGAGGGCGTGGAGACGGGCTCGCCCGACCACGTGGGCTGGTGCGCCGCGTATGTCCTGTTCGGCTTGATGTACTGGTTCGCCACACGCGGACTCGGTCGCCGCGAGCGCCATCTGGAACGCGTGCCGCTGCTGATCGGGATGAACCTTGCCGCGTTTGCGATCGGCTGGTTCAGCCACAGCGGCATTTCCGCGATCCTGTTCCTCGTCATCGCCGGCGTCGTGCCGTGGACGCTGCCGTTCTGGCCCGGCGCCGTCTGGGTGTTGTTGCAGTGCTTCTCGCTGTTCCCGGTGTTCGCGCGCGAGCCGGGCTTCACCTGGGTCGATGCGTTCCTGCAGTGCGCGCTCTACGTCGGCTTTTCCGCGTTCACCTACGCCACCTCGCTCGTCGCCAAGCAGCAAGTCGATTCGCGCGAGGAACAACGCCGCCTCAACTCCGAGCTGCGCGCGACGCGCACCTTGCTGACCGAGTCGAGCCGCATGAGCGAGCGCATGCGCATCTCGCGCGAGTTGCACGATCTCGTCGGCCACCACCTCACCGCGCTGAGCCTCAACCTCGAAGTCGCCAGCCACCTCGTCCACGGCACCGCGCAGGAGCACGTGCGCCAGGCGCAGACGGTGGCGAAGCTGCTGCTCTCGGACGTGCGCGAAGTCGTCAGCCAGTTGCGCGAGGGCGATACGATCGACCTCTCGGCCGCGCTGAAGACGCTGGTCGACGGCGTGCCCGGGCTGAACATCCACCTCGACCTGCCGCCGCGTTTCGCGGTCGACGACCCGCTGCGCGCACAGGTGCTGTTGCGTTGCGCGCAGGAGATCATCACGAATACGGTCAAGCATGCGGGCGCAGCCAATCTGTGGCTGCGCTGCGAGCGCACCGAGAGCAACGAACTGGCGATCCACGCGCGCGACGACGGCCGCGGCGCCGCCGGATTCAAGCAGGGCAACGGCCTGACCGGTATGCGCGAACGTCTCGCCCAGGTCGGCGGACGCCTGAATATCGATACCCATCTCGATCGCGGCTTCGCCCTGGATGCCTGGCTGCCGCTGGAGGCCGCACGATGACGACGACGAAACCGATGCCGGACAAGATCGGCGTATGCCTGGTCGACGACCAGACCCTGGTGCGCCAGGGCATCCGCTCGCTGCTCGAATTGTCCGACGACATCGCGGTGATCGCCGAAGCCGGCGACGGCAACCAGGCCGTCGCGACGATACCGCAGGCCAGGCCCGACGTGGTCCTGCTCGACATGCGCATGCCCGGCATGTCCGGGCTCGACGTGCTCAACGCGCTCGCGGCGAAAAACGAACTGCCGCCGACGATCATCCTGACCACGTTCGACGACGACCAGCTCGTGCTCGCCGGTTTGAAGGCCGGCGCGCGCGGCTACCTGCTCAAGGACGTTTCGCTCGAACAACTCGTCGACGCGGTGAAGACCGTGGCCGGCGGCGGCTCGCTGGTCGCCCCTGTCGTCACCCAGCGCCTGCTCTCGGGCCTGGAGCGCATGCAGAACGATTTCGTCAGCCTCGAGCGCCCCGATCCGCTGACCGACCGCGAGACCGAGATCCTGCGCCTCATGGCCGGCGGCTACAGCAACAAGGAAATCGCCAATTCGTTGACGGTGGCCGAGGGTACGGTGAAGAACCACGTTTCCAACATCCTGTCCAAGCTCGGCGTGCGCGATCGCACGCGCGCGGTGCTGAAAGCCTTCGAAATCGGCATCGTGTAGGAACCTGCTTTCAGGGCGATGCGCCCGGCCCGATCCCGTTCCGACTCGCCCCCTTTTTAGCGGCGCGGCCACGGCCGATCGAGGCCGGGAGCCCGGTTCCGCCCACAATGTTGCAGTCGCCATAGCCATTGCCGGAATTTGCAAGTAACATTCGGACGGTGCCCGGGCTGGACGCAGGCGGTTGGGGACTCCTGATCTCGAGAACTGTGTATCCGGGTGTTTGTCGTGCGGCCGTGCCGGGGATGTGACGCGGCTTGCCGGTTCCAATTCTGGAGAGAGATAGGATGATTCGCCTGCTTGAGATTTTCGTTGCCCTCATCATCGTCGCTGTCCTCGCGGTGGTCTTCGCGATCGCGCTGCCGAACCATCGGCATATCGACAAGCAGAAGGTGTACTCCGCACCGGTGCGTCAGATCTACGACGTGTTGAACGGCTACCGCACCTATCCGTCCTGGCCGGCGCCGCTGCGCGCTTTCGACCCGAAGGTGCGCTTCGACTTCCAGGGGCCGGAGAGCGGCTCGGGCGCAAAGCTCAACTGGACCGGCTCGGCCGATGCCAAGCTCGGCAACGGCGGCTTCACGATCATTCCCGACCCGGTGCAGGACAAGCAGGTGCGCTGGGCCGTGGAAAACAACTGGAAGGGCGAGGGCAAGACCCTCACCTGGGACCTCGATCCGGCCGAGAACGGCAAGACGGTCAAGATCACGCTCGGCTATGACGTCGAGTACGGCTGGGATCTGCTCGCGCGCTATACCGGCCTGTACGTCGGCGGCGAGCCGTCGACGCTGGTCCAGCTGCATCTGGATGATCTCGAGAAATTCCTCGCCACCGTCCCGAACGTCGACTACAAGGACACGGCGTTCGAGCTCAAGGACGTGGCTGCGCGCCCGATCCTGTACGTGTCGACCCAGGCCAAGCGCTCGCTCGACGAAGTCGCCGACGCGACCGACAAGGCGCTCACCGCGATCAACGCCGACATCAAGAAGAGCAAGCTCACGCAGACCGGCCCGCGCATCACGGTCACCTCGAACTGGGGTGACGAGAACTACGAGTTCGACATCGCCGTGCCGGTCGAGAAGACCGACGACGTCACTCCGGCCGATCCGGTCAAGGTCGGCACGACGTATGCGGGCAAGGTGCTGACGGCCTCGTTCACCGGCTCGCCTGCACAACTGCCTTTGACCCGCCTGCTGCTCAAGGCCTACGCGCTGACCCACGGTTACGCGTTCGACGACAGCGGCACCGGCCCGGGACGCTTCTACGACGAACTGACCACGACCGACGCCAACGCGGCCGAAGACAACCAGTCGTTCACGGTTTCGCTGCCGGTCACGATCCAGCAGTAAGCACGGCGGACAACGCGGCGCGGGCAGGGCGAACCTCTGTCCGCGCTGTTTCGTTTCCGTGGCAGGGAAAAAACGCGCGGAACTTTTTCACGCCGCTGCGGTATTTCTGTCGCGGCCGCGTGCAGACCGGCCGTCGTTTCCCAAGGGAAGAATTCGACCATCACTTCGGAATTTCGCGCATGATCGAAACCCGGCAACTGAGCAAGCGCTACGGCGAGTTCACCGCCGTCGACGCCATCACTTTCAAGGTCGAGCCCGGTCAGGTGCTCGGCTTCCTCGGTCCCAACGGCGCCGGCAAGTCCACGACGATGAAGATGATCGCGGGCTTCCTCGGCCCCAGTTCCGGCAGCGCCAGCGTCTGCGGCCACGACGTCGTCGACGATGCGCTCGCGGCCAAGCGCGTGACCGGCTACCTGCCCGAAGGCGCGCCGAGCTACGGCGAGATGACGACCCGCGCGTTCCTGAATTTCATCGCCGAAGCGCGCGGAATTCGCGGCGCGCGGCGCGCGCAACGCGTCGAGGAGGTGATCGAACGCCTGCACCTGCACAACGTGCTCGAGCAGTCGATCGAGACCTTGTCGAAGGGTTTCAAGCGCCGCGTCGGCCTGGCCCAGGCGATCGTCCACGATCCGGCCGTCCTGATCCTCGACGAACCGACCGACGGCCTCGATCCGAACCAGAAGTTCGAGGTGCGAAATCTCATCAACGCGATGGCCAAGGACAAGACCATCGTCGTCTCCACCCACATCCTCGAGGAAGTGCAGGCCGTGTGCACACGCGCCGTGATCATCGCGCGCGGCAAAATCCTCGCCGATGCGACACCGGCCGAACTCGAGGCGCGTTCGCGCTATCACCAGGCCGTGTCGCTGACCACGACGAATCTCGCCGGCGCGAAGGACGTGCTCGCGCGCGTGGCCGACGTCGCCGCGGTCGAATACGACACGATCACGCGGCGCCTGACCGCGATCCCGAAGCCGGGCCGGCAGATCTTCGCCCCGATCAGCGAGCTGTTGCAGGCGCAGGGCATTGCGGTCAGCGAACTGCAGCTCGAATCCGGACGCATGGACGAGGTGTTCCGCACGATCACGCACGGCGACCTTGGCGAGGATCTGGCCGAGGAGGCACGCGCATGAGCAATATCCTCACCGTGTTCAAGCGCGAGCTCGCCAGCTATTTCGCCACGCCCGTGGCCTACGTGTTCATCGTGATCTTCCTCCTGCTCGCCGGCGCGTTCACGTTCTACATCGGCAATTTCTATCAGACCAACCAGGCGGACTTGTTGCCGTTCTTCACCTTCCACCCGTGGCTGTATCTGTTCCTGGTCCCCGCCGTTTCGATGCGCCTGTGGTCGGAGGAACGCAAGAGCGGCACGATCGAGCTGCTGCTGACCCTGCCGATCACCATGTGGCAGGCCGTCGTCGGCAAGTTCCTCGCGGCGTGGGCGTTCATCGGCATCGCGCTCGCGCTGACGTTTCCGATCTGGATCACGGTCAACTATCTTGGCTCGCCCGACAACGGCGTGATCTTCGCGAGTTATTTGGGAAGCTTCCTCATGGCCGGCGCGTTCCTCGCGATCGGCTCGTGCATCTCGGCGTGCACGCGCAACCAGGTCGTGGCCTTCATCCTGACCGTGGTCGTCTGTTTCCTGTTTCTACTCGCCGGTTATCCGCTGGTGCTCAACGCGATCAGCGTGATCGCGCCGCAGGGCCTGGTCGACGCGGTTTCCGGGCTGAGCTTCCTCAGCCATTTCGCCGCGATCGCCAAAGGCGTCATCGACCTGCGCGACCTCGTCTACTTCGGTTTGACGATCGCGTTCTGGCTGTACGCGAGCGCGGTCGTGATCGACCTGAAGAAAGCCGACTGAGCCGGAGCCGACGATGAAATCGAACAAGAAACTCCTCAGCTTTGGCGCGCTGGCGGTCCTGGCCGTGCTGTTCGTCGCCATGATCCTGGTCAGCAACACGCTGTTCCGCGGCGCGCGCCTCGATCTGACCCAGAACCATTTGTATACCTTGTCGCAAGGTAGCAAAAACATCCTTTCCTCGATCGAGGAGCCGGTCAATCTGACCCTGTACTTCTCCGACAAGGCCGCCGCGGATAGCGCGAATCCCGACGCGGCCGCGCTGCGCAACTACGCGCCGCGCGTGCGCGAACTGCTCGCCGAGATGGCGGCACGCGCCGGGGGCAAGCTGCGCGTGCAGACGATCGACCCGCTGCCGTTCTCCGAAGACGAGGATCGTGCGACCACGCTCGGCCTGCAGGCGCTGCCGTGGGGACAGGGCGGCGGCAACCTCTTCCTCGGCATCGTCGGCACGAATTCGACCAACGGCAAGTCGGTGATGCCGATCGCCGATCCGCGCAAGGAAACCTTCCTCGAGTACGACGTGGCCAAGATGGTCCACGAGCTGTCGATGACGAAGAAACCCGCGGTCGGCCTGATCTCGGGCCTGGCCATGGGGGCCGGCTTCGACGCGCAGACGCGGCAGATGCGCCAGCCCTGGGCGATCCAGTCCCAGCTCGAGCAGATGTTCGAGGTGCGCACGCTGACCCCGGCGTCGGTCAAGGCCATCGACAAGGACATCAACGTGCTCGTCGTCGTGCAGCCGAAGAACCTGCCCGATGACGCGCAGTACGCGATCGACCAGTTCGTGCTGCGCGGCGGCCATCTGCTCGTCTTCGTCGATCCGCTTGCCGAGAGCGACGATTCCGGCGCCGACCCGAACAACCCGCAGGCGGCGATGATGGCCGATCGTTCCTCTGACCTGCCGAAGCTGTTCAAGGCCTGGGGCGTGGACTACTCGCCGTCGAAGATCGTGCTCGATCGCGAGCATGCGTTGCAGGTGTCCTCGCCGCAGGGCCAGCCGATCCGCCATGCGGCGATCCTCGGCTTCAACCAGCGCGACCTCAACCCGACCGACATCGTCACCGCGCAGTTGCAGAGCATCAACGTCTCCACGGCCGGCTATTTCCAGTTGGCCGTGGATTCGAAGAACAAGTTGACGCCGCTGATCCAGACCAGCGCCGACGCGACGACCGTGTCGGCCGACAGGGTCAAGTTCCTGCCCGACCCAAGCCAGTTGCTCGTCGACTACAAGCCGGGCGGTCAGCCGCTCGTCGTCGCCGCGCGCCTCGAGGGCAAGTTCGTCACGGCGTTCCCCGAGCGCAAGGAGGAAGGCCATCTCGCCGAGGCGAAGGACGCGGGAGAGATCATCCTCGTCGCCGACACCGACATCCTCAGCAACCGGTTGTGGGTGCAGGTGCAGGCGTTCTTCGGCCAGCAGGTCATGAACGCATTCGCCAACAACGGCGACTTCATCGTCAACGCGGTCGACAATCTCGGCGGCTCCTCCGACCTGATCTCGATCCGCGGCCGCGCGACTTCGCAGCGGCCGTTCACCACGGTCGACAACATGCGCCGCGCCGCCGAGGAAAGTTTCCGCGGCAAGGAACGCGAACTGCAGCAGCGCCTGTCCGACACCGAGCGCAAGCTCACCGAGCTGCAGAGCGGCAAGAGCCGCGAGAACGAAATGATCCTTTCGCCCGAGCAGAAGGCCGAGTTGACCAGGTTCCAGGACCAGAAGGTCGCGATCCGCAAGGAGCTGCGCGCGGTGCGGCGCAGCCTCGACGACCGCATCGAGGCGCTGGGTACGCGCCTGAAGCTCGTCAACATCGGCCTGATGCCGCTGCTGATCACCCTGTTTGCGCTCGGTTTCGCCTTGTTCAAGCGCCAGCGCCGCAAGACCGCATGAGATAGCGATCGATGAACGCGAAAACACTGTCTAAACTGGCCGTCGCCGCCGCGGTCGCGCTGGCCGCGGCGATCTGGATCAACTCGGCCAATGCGCCGGTCAGCGAGGAGTCGGCGAAGGACAAGCCGCTGCTGCCGGGCCTGCGCGACGAACTCAACAAGGTCGATGCATTCGCGCTGGGCGGCGCGGGTGGCAAGGCGCTGGTCACGCTGAAGCGCAGCGGCGAGGGCTGGCAGGTCGTGGAGCGTTCCGGCTATCCGGCCGACGTGGCCAAGTTGCGCGAGTACCTGTACAAGCTCGCCGACGCCAAGGTGCTCGACACGAAGACGGCGAGCCCGAAGCGCTACGCCGAACTCGGCGTCGAGGACCCTATCGATCCGGCCGCGAAAAGCGTTCTGGTCGCGCTCGGCGGCGTGCCGGACCTGCCGAAGCTGATCGTCGGTCTGTACAACGGCCAGGGCGGCGGCGGTACGTTCGTGCGCCGCGAGGGCGAGGCGCAGAGCCTGCTCGCGAGCGGCACGCTGCTCGCGGAAAAAGATCCGGCTGCGTGGATCCGCAAGGACGTGATCGACATCGATGCGGCCAGGATCAAGGAAGTGACGCTGACCGGCAACGACGGTAAGACGCTGCGCGTCTACAAGGAACAGGCGGGCGACGCCAACTTCAGGATCGCCGACTTGCCGAAGGGCAGGGAGCCCGTCTCCGACTTCGCCGCCAACGGCATGGGCTCCGGTCTGTCGAACCTGCGCGCCGACGACGTCGCCGCGGTCGGGGACGCGCCCGCACCTGCGAAGTTCTTCAAGGCGCACTATCTCGCTTTCGACGGCCGCGTTGTCGACGTGAGCGCCTGGGAAGCGGACGGCAAGGCGCGCGCGCAATTCGCTGTGTCCAACGACGCGGCGCAACTCGATACCGACATCGCCGTCGCGCAGGCCAGGGACAAGGCCGCCTACGAGACGGCCGTCGCCGCGGCCAAGCTCAAGGTCGTGGAGGCCAAGGGCGACGAGGCGGCGATCGCGAAGGCGGAGGCCGATGTGGCGAAGCCTGTCTCGCTGGTCGATCCGGCGAAGGACCGCGCCGAGCGGCTCGCGGCGGCGAACAAGGCGGTCGAAGAACTGAACGCCAAACTGAGCGGCTGGACCTTTACCTTGCCACAATACGCGTTCTCGAATTTCCATCGCGGCATGGAAGAACTGCTCAAGCCGCTGGAGAGCAAATCCGCGGCGGCGAAGGGCGCAAAGCCGGCATCGGCGATGCTTCCGCCCGGCGCGGCGCCGGTGCGTCCGTAGGCGCGACCGTGCGTGGATTGGCGACATTCGGTGCGGTCTGCGGTGCGCTCGGCGTTGCCTTGGGCGCATTCGGCGCGCATGCCCTGCGCGGCACGCTCGACGAGGCGGCGCTGCGCACCTGGCACACAGCGGTCGAGTATCAACTCTGGCACGCGCTCGCGTTGCTGATCGTGGCGCTCGCGTTGCCGCCATCGCGCTGGCGCAGGCTGGGCGCGTTCGCGTTCGCGGCCGGCATCGTGCTGTTCAGCGGCAGCCTGTATGCGCTGGCGCTCGGCGCGCCGCGCATCGTCGGCGCGATCACGCCGGTCGGCGGCATCGCGTTGATCGGTGGCTGGCTTGCCGTGGCCGCGGCCTGTCTGCGCCGGCTCGACGACTGACCGCGCAAGCGGAAAGACCCGCGATTCCGGTGCGCCGCGGCGCTTTGCTGCGGCGCGGAATCGAAACTTCGCGACGGCACTGGGCGCCGCAACCACGGCGGCGCATACTCGATATCAAACGCTCGTTTTGATTTCGCAACCTGTCATCGGGAGGGGGTCATGTCGACATCGCTCGCGCGCCGCTTTCTGGCGCACTGTGTACTTCTTGCTTTTTCCACATTGGTATTTTGCACCACCGCCGCGCTGGCCGAGACGATCACCGCGCCCGGCATGTCCGCGCCTGGCAGTCTCGTCTACGACGACCTCGGCATGCCGACGATCAGCGCCGCGAACGACGACGACGTCGCCTTCCTGCAGGGTTACGCGCAGGCCAGGGCGCGCTTCTTCGAAATGGACTTCAACCGCCGCGCGGTCAGCGGCACGCTGGCCGAACTGGTCGGCCAGCCAGCGCTGGCGAACGATATCCAGTCGCGCACGCTCGGCCTGCGCCGGGCCGCGCTGGCGAGTTGGCAGGCGATGGACGACGACACGCGCGGCTGGCTGCAGGCCTACGCGAACGGGGTCAACTACTGGCTGAAGACGACGCCGTCGCTGCCGCCCGAGTACCGCGCGCTGAGCCTCAGCCAGGCCGAGCAGTGGCTGCCGATCGACACGATCAGTATCGGCAAGGGGCTCGCCTACCAGCTTTCGTTCGATTCGTCGAAAGTGCAGAGCACGATCAATTTCGCCGCCTACCAGAAGGCCGCGGCCGCGGCCAAGGTCGATCCGGTCGCGTTGTACTTCGGCGACACGCACCGCTTCGCGCCGCCCGATGCGACCGTGACGATTCCCGGCTTCACGCCCGGCGCGGCGGCGAGCGGCAGCGGCGTGCCCGCCGCGTCGCTGCAGGCGACAGCGCCATCGGCTGCGAACCAGCCGCAGCCGATTTCCGCGCAGACCGTGAAGCTCGCGCAGGGCTGGCTGGACAAGATCGCCGCGCATCCGCTGATCGCGCCGACGCTGCGCTCGCGCGCCGACCGCGAGGGCAGCAACGAGTTCGCGGTGTCCGCCAGCGTCACCGCCTCGGGCAAGCCGATCATCGCGAACGATCCGCATCTGACGCTCGCGCTGCCGCCGATCTTCATCGAGATGCACATTACCTCGCATGATCCGGCCTACGCGCAGCCGCTCAACGCGAGCGGCGTCAGCGTGCCGGGCGCGCCGGGCATCATCCAGGGCTGCACGACGAACGTCTGCTGGGGCACGACCGTCAACCCGATGGACGTGACCGATTTCTTCCAGGAGACGCTGCAGCTCAACGCGTTCGGCCTGCCGACCGCGATCGTGCACAACGGCGCGGCCGAACCCGTGATCTGGCAGTTCCAGAGCTACTACGTGAACAAGATGCAGGTGGGCGTGACCGACAACCTCGTGCGCGATGATTCGATCGGCCCGACCAACGGCGGTCTGACCATCATCGTGCCGCGCCGGAACAATGGTCCGATCGTGCAGATCGACGGCAACAGCGGTCTGTCGATCGCCTACACCGGATTCGGCCCGACGATGGAACTGAAGGCGTTCAAGAAGATCAATCGCGCGAACAACCTCGCCGATTTCCAGAACGCGCTGACGTACTTCGATTTCGGCTCGCAGAACTTCGCCTACGCCGACACCGCCGGCAACATCGCCTACTTCACCAGCGCGGAGAACCCGATCCGCCAGGACCTGCAGCAGGACGGTGGTCCGGGCGGCGGCATTCCGCCGTGGCTGATCCGCGACGGTTCCGGCAAGCTGCATCACGACTGGCTGCCGGTGCAGCATCCGCAGCCGAACCAGGCGACGCCGTTCGAGATCATGCCGGCCGCGGAAATGCCGCACGTGATCAACCCCGCGTCGGGCTTCTTCGCCAACGGCAACAACGACCCGATCGGCGTCACCACCGGCAACAACCCGCTCGCGATGCAGCGCCCAGGCGGCGGCATCTACTACCTCAACTACAACTACAGCGTGTATCGCGCGACGCGCATCAGCAAGCTGCTGTCTGCGCTGATCGCCCAGGGCAGGAAGATCACGCCGGACGATATCAAGACCGTGCAGCGCAATCGGCAGCCGGCCGATGCGGAACTCGTGTTGCCGTATCTGCTGACCGCGTACGCGAACGCGCAGGGCAGTGCATGGAGCCAACTCGGCGCACTCGCGAACGACAGCGGCGTCATCCAGGCGATGGCCTATCTGCAAACATGGAATCTCGCTACGCCGACCGGATTGGCACAGGGCTACGACAGTCCGTCAATCGTGGACAATCCGCTCGGCTTGCCGGTCACATCGAGCTACGGCCAGAACGCCGACGTCGCTGCCACGCTGTATTACCTCTGGCGCAGCAACGCGATCAAGAACATCGAGGACAAGACCTTGACCGGCCTCGGCCTCGGCAGCTATCTGCCTGCCGACGACGATGCATGGACCAGCGTGAAATTCCTGCTCGACGCATTCCCCGTGCTCGGCGGCAAGGGTGCATCGGGCGTGAATTTCTTCGCCGTCAGCGGTGCGCCCGATGCCGCATCGGCGCGCGACTATGTGCTGCTCAAGAGCCTGAAGGACGCGCTGACGCAGGCATCGGGCAACGCGTTCGCGGCCGCGTTCAACAACTCGACGAATCCCGCCGACTATCACTGGGGCCTGTTGCACCGCTTCGTGCTCCAGCATCCGCTCGGCGGCCCGTTCAACGTGCCCGGCGCCGGCAGCCCGTATCCGTTCACCGATCTCGCGCCGAATCTACCGGGCTTCGCACGCGACAGTGGCTGGGAAACCGTGAACCCGGGTGGTCATGCCTTGCGTGTCAACGGCGTCAACGATTTCATGTTCAGCGGCGCGACCGCTCCGGGCCGTCGCTTCGTCGGCGAGATGTCGCTGCCGATCAACGCGTTCGAGGTGATTCCCGGCGGCAACAGCGCGGTGCTCGGCAGCCCGAACTACGTCGACCAGTTGCCGCTATGGCTGACCGGGCAGTATCACCCGTTGACGGTGGGCAATCCGTAGGCGCTCTGCGAAGAATCGTTTCCGCCATTGCGGTGAAGGCCGGGTGGCGGAAGACGGGGGCGCAGAGCGCTATTTGCTCCGCGTGCGCGCTTTCGCGGGTTTGGTCTTGCGTTTCGCGGTGCCGGCAGCTCGAGGGGCGCCGGTATCCGCGTGCAGGCTCATCAGCGATTGCATCAGGCTTTCGTCCGCGCTCGACATGATGCCTAGGATCATCGCCTCGTCGCACTCTTCGACAACGTAGGCGTGCCCCATGCTGCTGTCGATGTAGATCGATTCGCCTGCGCGCAGCACGACCGGATCGTAGAACTCGGTGTGCACCTTGATCGCGCCCTCGAGCACGTAGACATATTCCTCGCCGGGGTGACGCACCAGTTCGCCGAATTCGTGCACGCTCTTCGCGCGCACGTAGCCGACGACGGGGATCATGCGCTTGCGGCGCAACTCCGTGCACAGATAGTAGTAGTCGTAGTTCTTCGTGGTGACGCGCACCGCGTCGTCGACGAACCCCAGGCTTCGGCGCGCCGTGACCACGGGTTCGGCCGCCGCGTCTGGATCGGAGAACAGGTCGGCCATGCGCATGTCGAGGCGTTGGCTGAGCTGCTGCAACTTGTCATACGTCAGCGTGAGGCGATCGTGCTCGACCTTGGACAGGGTCGACACGGGAATATCCACGCGCTCGCTCATTTCCTTGAGCGTCCATCCATGCCGCGTGCGTAGCGAGCGCAACACGCTGCCTAGCGTCGGGTGGTGGGTCTTGGAATCCATGCAGCTTCCGGTGATGGCAAGGCGCCGCGTTTCTTCAGCGCCGCGCCAAGCATACGCGCGTGCGTCGTTGCGTCAACTATCATCCTATTCAGAAAATTATTGTTGACAATTTTCTAATCAGGATTACAGTGGCCTGAGAAGAGACAGTATCGTTGGGAGACGAGCATGTCATCGCAGCAGGCCATACAGACGGGGCGTCGCCGCCTGCTCGCGGCAGCGGGCATTGCCGCATCGTCGCTGTTGCTGCCCGGGCCAGGCTTCGCCGCAATCGCACCCGCGATGCAGGCGAGAAAGAAATATCCGAAGAAAGTGGTCGATCTCGTCGAGCGCTCGCTCGTGATCGACATGCTCGCCCCGCTCAAGATCGATTTCCGCCCCGAGGCCTATGCCGATCCGCTCAGCGCAGCCGACGCGGAAATGTTCCGTTCCTGCGGCATCACCGGGTTCCACAACTCGATCGGCGTCGGCGGCGCGAGTGCCTACGCCGACGCGCTTACCTTCCTCGCCGCATGGAACGGCTTCGTCGGCCGCAACCAGGACGTGTTCACCCTGGTTGGCACCGCGACCGATCTCGACAAGGCGAAGAAGCAGGGCAGGGTCGCGGTGGTCATGGGCCTGCAGAACGCGGACGAGTTTCGCGAAGCCAGGGACGTCAAAGCCTTCCACCAGCTCGGTCTGCGCTGCGCGCAACTCACCTACAACTCGCAGAACCTGATCGGCGGCGGTTCGACCGACCGCATCGACGGCGGCGTCAGCGACTACGGCGTCGAGATCATCAAGGCGATGAACGAGATCGGCATGCTGATCGACGTTTCGCATTGCGGCGACCGCACCACGCTCGACGCGATCGAGCTGTCGCCGCGCGCGATCGCGATCACGCATTCGAACTGCCGCGCGCTCAACAACCATCCGCGCCTGAAGACCGACGAGGCGATCCGGAAGCTCGCCGCGAAAGGCGGCGTCATGGGCATCACCGGCGTGCGCATGTTCGTCAAGGACAAGGACCCGACGACGATCGAAGACATCGTCGACCACATCGACCACGTCGCCAAGCTGGTCGGCGTCGAGCACGTCGGCATCGGTTCGGACTCGGACCTGATCGGCTACGACAAGATGCCGCCGGACCAGTACAAGCAACTGAAGGCGGCGTACAAGTCGAGCTACGCCTTCCGCGACAGGATCGATACCGACGGCTTCGATCATCCATTCAAGGTCTACGACCTGACCGCGGCGCTGCTGCGCCGCGGCTACGGCAGCGAACACATCCAGGCCGTACTCGGCGGCAATTTCCGCCGCCTGCTCGGCGAAAGCTGGGTGCCGCGGCCGGCCAAATCCGGAAAGGCGCCGGAGGAGGACAGGCCGCAGGACAAAACGCAAGCAGACAAGAAACAAGAGGAGAGGAAGTGATGACTTCAAGAACCCGTTTCGCGATCCCAACCCTGGTCAGCGTGCTCGCATTGCTGTCGAGTTACGCCCATACCGCGGACGGCGATGCAATCGAGCCTGCCGAAAAAGAGGCCGCTGCGCTCGCCCCCATCATCGTGACCGCGCAGAAGCGCAGCGAGGACGTGCAGAGCGTGCCGATCTCGATCAGCGTGATCGGCAACGAACAGCTCGAGCAGATGCACGCGACCGAGCTGTCCGACTACGCCAGCTACATTCCCGGCTTGCAGATGAGCAGTACCGGCACGCCGGGGCTGGCTTCGATCGGCATCCGCGGCATCACGCCGCTCGGTGCAAACTCCACCGTCGCGATGTACATCGACGATACGCCGCTCGGTTCGAGCTCGTTCTATGCGACCGCGGCCGGCGACGTGCTCGATCTGCTGCCTTACGACGTGGACAGCTTCCAGGTCCTGCGCGGTCCGCAAGGCACGCTCTGGGGCGCGGGCGCGCTCGGCGGCGTGATCCAGTACACGACCAGCAAGCCCGATCTCGAACAGACTTCGGTGCGCGTCGGCGGCGACGTGTCGAGCATGGCGCGTTCGGGCGATCTCGGCTACGGTGCTCGCGCGAGCGTCAACCTGCCGCTGCTGCCCGGACAGCTCGCCGTGACCGCGAGCGTCGCGCGCCAACAGACGCCGGGCTTCGTCGACAACGTGCGCACGGGCGAGAAGGACGAGAACGGCTATGCGCAGACCGGCGGCCGCGTCGCACTGCGCTGGAAGGCGAACGACGACCTTGCCGTGTCGCTGTCCGCGATCAAGTACAAGGTCGATGCCGACAGCAACACCACGGTCGCGCTCGATCCGGCGACACTGGGACCGATCTACGGCAAAGACCGCAACGACAACTACGTACCCGAAGCGAGCAAGCGCGAGCTCGACTACTTCAGCGCGACGGTGAATTGGGATGTCGGTTTTGCCGATTTCGTCTCGGCGTCGAGCTATTCGCACACGACCGTGCATTCGCTTACCGATGTCTCGCTCCAGTACGGCCTGCTGTTTCCGCTGTTCGGCCTGCCCTCGCCAGGGCTTTCGACGTTCGACCAGAAGCTCAGCCTGTACAAGACCACGCAGGAATTCCGCCTGGCTTCGAAGCCCGACGATCGATTCGAGTGGCTCGTCGGCACGTTCTATACGAACGAGAACAGCAGGAAATACCAGATTCTCAGCGCGCAGGAATTCGACGGCACGCCGATCGCGGGTCTTGATCCGCTCGCGATCACGGGCTTGCCGACGACGTACAAGGAGTACGCGTTGTTCGGCGACGTCACCTGGAAATTCAATCCGAACTTCGACATCACCGCCGGCTTGCGCTGGGCGCGCAACGAGCAGGAATTCACGCAGATCGTCCAGAGCCCGATACTGCCGTCGGGAGAAACCCCGGGAAGCTCGGCGGAGAACGTGCGCACCTGGTCGGTCAGCCCGCGCTGGCATCTGGATACGGACACGATGTTGTATGCGCGCGTCGCCACCGGTTATCAGGCGGGCGGGCCGAACCTCGCGCTGCCGGACGTGCCGCCCCAGGTCGGCTCGTCCACGCTGACCAGCTACGAGGCCGGCATCAAGACGATTCTGGCCGACCGTCGCCTCATCCTGGATGCCGCCGTGTACAACATCGACTGGAAGAAGATCCAGGTGCTGACGACCAACGGTACCGTCAACTATGCGGTCAACGGCGGCAAGGCAAGCAGCAAGGGCTTCGAGTTCTCCGCCGTGTACACGCCGGTGAGCGGCCTGCGCCTGGGGTTGAACGCGGCCTATGCCGACGCGAGCCTGTCCGAGGCCATCCCTTCGATCGGCGGGCTCGATGGCGACCGTCTGCCGTTCGTGCCGAAATGGAATGCTTCGGCAACCGCAGACTACACATTCGACCTCGGCAACAACTGGAGCGCGCGCTTCGGTGGCGGCCTGCGCCATACGGGCGAGCGCACGACCGGCGTCACCCACGATCCGCGCTCGTTCCTGCTGCCGAGCTACACCGCGTTCGATCTCAACGCCGACATCGCCAACGATCGCTGGACTCTGCGCTTTTTCATCAAGAACCTGACCAACAAAGGCAGCTATGTGGCGATGACGCCGCTGATCGATCCGACCAGCCCGACCGGTGCGATCAGTCGCGTCGGCGCCACGCCGCTGCAGCCGCGCGTGATCGGCGTCGGTTTCGATGCGAAATTCTGAGTACCGTTTCAGGGGACTGCGCAAGGGGAAAGCCTTGAAGGAACATGCATGCAAACCAAACCGTTGACCCGCGACTCCGCGATCGAGAAACTGCCGTCGCCGTACCTGCTGTTCCTCGGTGATACGACCGAGACGACCTATGCGAAGACCGCGTTCGGCCTGCGCGACTGGGCGCCGGATCGCTGCATCGGTGAGTGGTCGACGAGTGCGGCGACGGTGACGACCGGCCTGCCGCGGCTCACGCCGAAGGAAGCACGCTTGCGCGGCGCGTGTGGCATGGTCATCGGCGTCGCCAACGTCGGCGGCGCGATCGCCACGGGCTGGATACCGTTCTTGCTCGAAGCACTCGAATCCGGACTCGATCTGGTCAGCGGCATGCACCGCCGGCTCGGCGACGTGCCGCAGCTTGCGGCTGCGGCCGCAAGCTGCGGTCGCCGCCTGATCGACGTGCGCGTGCCGCCGCCGAATATTCCGATTGCAACCGGGCGCAAACGCGGCGGCAAGCGCCTGCTGACGGTCGGCACCGACTGCGCGCTCGGGAAAAAGTATACGGCGCTTGCGCTGGCGCGTGCGTTCACTGCGCGCGGAGTCGACGCCGATTTTCGCGCGACCGGGCAGACCGGCATCCTGATCGCAGGTTCCGGCATGCCGATGGACGCGGTGATTTCCGACTTCGAAGCAGGCGCGGCCGAGATGCTCAGTCCCGACGCGCCGCCCGCGCACTGGGACGTGATCGAAGGGCAGGGTTCGCTGTTCCATCCGGCCTACGCTGGCGTTTCGCTCGGTCTGCTGCACGGCAGCCAACCCGATGTGATCGTGGTCTGCCACGAAGCCGGGCGCGAGCACGTGGCGGGTTATCCGGACTACGCGCTGCCGAGCCTCGAGGAGGCGATCGATCTCAATCTGTACATGGGCAGGCGCACGAATGCAGGGATCCGTTGCGCGGGCGTCAGCGTGAATACGTCGGGTCTGGGCGAAGGCGAGGCGCGCGAATGGCTGGCGCACGCGAGCGCGCGGCTGAAGCTGGCCGTGGCCGATCCGGTTCGCGGCGGCGAGGAATTCGAAAAACTGGTCGATGCCTGTCTTGCATGAGCGCATCGACAAACGCAATCCGCCGTCGACAGTGTGCAAAAGCCGCATCGCCACTGCGGAAGCCCGGTGCCTCGCGCAACGCCGCTCGAGGAAAGGCCGGGAAGTACGGATCCGCGGAAATGACGGGAAAGGCAAGCAACCGATCGCTGTGAGAGGAACGACCATGCACAAGAAAAGATGGCTCGCTGCGGCATTTTCCGCGCTCGCGACCGTATCGCTGTCGGCGCAGACGCCGGCCGACCCTGTCGTCGCGTCGCCGCCACCGATGGCCGAAGCCGGCGCCGTCGTGCTGACGAAGGCGGATCTCGACGCCTGGCTCGACGGTTACATGCCTTACGCGCTCGCGACCGGTGACATCGCCGGCGCCGTCGTCGCGGTGGTCAAGGACGGGCAGATCCTGAGCGAGCGCGGTTACGGATATTCCGACGTCGCCGCACGCAGGCCGGTCGATCCGAAGACGACGCTGTTCCGCCCGGGCTCGGTATCGAAGTTGTTCACCTGGACCGCGGTGATGCAGCTCGTCGAGCAGGGCAGGATCGATCTCGATGCCGACGTCAACCAGTACCTGGACTTCAAGATTCCCGAACGCGACGGCAAGCCGGTCACGATGCGGCAGATGATGCAGCACGCGGCCGGCTTCGAGGAGCAGGTCAAGGACATCCTGACCCACTCCGCGGAAACCATGCCGGCGCTCAAGACCGTGGTCAGCCGTTGGGTGCCCAAGCGCGTATTCGCGCCGGACACGACTCCCGCGTATTCGAACTACGCGACCACGCTCGCGGGCTATGTCGTGCAGCGCGTGTCGGGCGAAAGCTTCGACGACTACATGGACAAGCACATCTTCGCACCGCTCGACATGCGGCATTCGAGCTTCAGGCAGCCGCTGCCGTCCGATCTCGCGCCGTCGATGTCGAAGGGCTACGAACTGGGCTCGGACGAGGCGAAGCCGTTCGAGTTCGTCGCGCAGGCACCGGCCGGCGCGCTGTCCTCGACCGGCGAGGACATGGCGCATTTCATGCTCGCGCACCTCAACAACGGCGAGTACGACGGCCATCGCATCCTGCGTGCCGACACGGCCGAAAAGATGCACAACAGCCCGCTCGATATCCTGCCGCCGCTGAACCGCATGGAATTGGGCTTCTTCGAAACCAACCTCAATGGTCGCGAGATCATCGCGCATCTGGGCGACACGGATTATTTCCATACTTCCCTGCATCTGCTGCTGAAGGAGAACACGGGTTTCTATGTCTCGTTCAACAGCGCAGGCAAGGAAGGCGCCGCGCATCAGTTGCGCATCGCCCTGTTCGCCGATTTCGTCGACCGCTATTTCCCCGACGTCACGCCGAAGGACGGCAAGGTCGAAGAGAGGACCGCGAAGGAGCACGCGGCGCTGATCGCCGGTACCTGGGACGGATCGCGCGGCTCGTATTCCAACTTCCTCGCCGCGGCGAATTTCCTCACCCAGATGAAAGTCGCCGCAGACGACAAAGGCGGTATCGTCGTGCCGTTTCCAGGCCTCAACGGCAAGCCGCGGCATTGGACCGAGATCGCGCCGTTCCTCTGGCGCGACGACGACAGCCATCAGCGGCTCGCGGCGAAAGTCGTCGACGGCAAGGTCGTGCGCTGGAGTTTCGACATGGTCTCGCCGTTCACCGTGTTCGACCGCGCACCCTGGTACCGGGACAGTGCTTTGGTGCTGCCGCTGCTTTGCGCGAGCCTGATCGCCCTGCTGTTGACCGCAATCACCTGGCCGATCGCGGCGCTGGTGCGGCGCCGCTACGGGGCGAAGCTCGCTCTCGCGGGTACGTCGTTGGCCGCGTTCCACTGGAGCAGGCTCGCCTCGACTGCGATCGTTGCCGGCGTGCTCGTCTGGACCGGGGTCTTTGTCTTCCTGCTAAAGGACGTCGGCAACATGAGTTCGAGCGTCGACGGTCTGCTCTGGTTCGCGCAGTTGTTCGGCTTTGTCGTCTTTGTCGGCGGCTTCCTCGCGCTGCTGTGGAATCTGGTCGCGGTGTGGCGCGGCGGTCGCCGCTGGCCGGCGAAGACCTGGAGCATCGCGCTCGTGTTGTCGGCGCTGGTCGTGCTGTGGACGGCACTCGTGCTCAACCTGTTCCGCTTCGGGACGAACTTCTGATGCCGCGGCGCAAATTGCATATCGCAGTCGAGCAACTGCGCTTCGTCGCGCCGTTCCGCATTTCCGGATACGTGTTCGAGAAGCAGGATGCGGTGATCGTCACGCTCGAAGAAGGCGCGCATCGCGGTCGCGGCGAGGCCGCGGGCGTCTACTATCTCGGCGATACTTCGCAGAGCCTGGTGGCGACGATCGAGGGATGTCGCGCCGAAATCGAATCCGGCATCGACCGCGCCGGCCTGCAGGAATTGATGCCTGCAGGCGGCGCACGCAACGCGGTCGACTGTGCGCTGTGGGATCTCGACGCGAAGCGCGGCGGCCGCAGCGTCTTGGCGCTGGCCTGCATGCCTCCCGTCAGGCCGCTGGTGACGACATTCACCCTCGGCGCCGAAGCCCCGGAAACGATGGCCGCGGGTGCGCGCAGATTCGTCGGCGCACGTTCGCTGAAATTGAAACTGACCGGCGAACTCGATCTCGATCTTGCGCGTGTCGACGCAGTGCGCGCGGCGTGCCCCGATGCATGGCTCGGCGTCGACGCGAACCGCGGTTACGCCATCGGCGATGTCGACGCGCTCGTGCGCGGCCTCGTCGCGGCGCGCGTGTCGCTGCTCGAGCAGCCGCTGCAGCGCGGGAGCGAGGCCGATCTTGAAGGTTATGTCTCGCCGATTCCGATTGCGGCCGATGAGTCGGCGCTGACGCTCGCCGACACGGCCGGCCTGGTCGGCCGCTTCGATGTCGTCAATATCAAGCTCGACAAATGCGGCGGCCTCACCGAGGGCCTTGCGATCGCGCGCGAGGCGCGGCGGCTCGGCCTCGGCGTCATGGTCGGCAATATGTGCGGCACGAGCCTGTCGATGGCGCCGGCGTTCGTGCTCGGCCAGATTTGCGACTACGTCGACCTCGACGGACCGCTGCTCATCGCCAACGATCCCGAGCCGCGTGCGCGCTATGCCGACGGCACGATCTGGTGCGGCCCCGAGATCTGGGGCTGAGGTCGGCCACGGCGATGCCTTTCCAGTCGACCCGCGGTTGAGCACACGATCATGTCGTCCTGGTTCCAACGTTTTCTTCTGCCTGGCTTCGCATTCAAGGCCGTCGTCATCGGCGGCGGCTATGCGACCGGGCGCGAACTCGCCGAATTTTTCATGCCGAGCGGACCCTGGGGCGGCGTCGCCGGGATGCTGCTGGCGACGCTGATCTGGAGCGCGGTCTGCATCGCGACATTCGTTTTCGCGCGCCTGCACGACGCGAGGGATTATCTGAGCTTCGTGCGCGCCCTGCTCGGGCCGGGCTGGGTTGTTTTCGAGGCGGCCTACGTCCTGTTCGTGATCCTGATCCTCGCCGTGTTCGGCGCGGCCGCGGGGGCGATAGGGGAGGCGATGTTCGCCCTGCCCGGGATCGCCGGCACGCTGGCGCTGATGGCGGGCATCACGCTGTTCACCGCGTTCGGCAATGCTTCGGTCGAGCGCCTGTTCAAATACGTGTCGTTTCTGCTCTACGCGGTGTACGCGCTGTTCGTCGTGTTCGCCGCCACCCGTTTCGGCGATCGCATCCTCGCGGGCTTCTCCAGCCCCGTTTCCGGCGAAGGCTGGGCGCTGGGCGGGCTGACGTACGCGAGCTACAACATCATCGGCGCCGTCGTGATCCTGCCGGTGCTGCGCCATCTGACCAGCACGCGCGATGCGGTGATCGCCGGCGCGATCGCCGGTCCGCTGGCGATGCTGCCGGCGCTGCTGTTCTTCGTGTGCATGGTCGCCTGGTACCCGCAGATTGCGAACGAGACGCTGCCGTCGGACTTCCTCCTGCAGAAGTTGAACTTGCCGCTGTTCCATCTGTTGTTCCAGCTCATGATCTTCGCGGCCCTGCTCGAAAGCGGCACCGGCGCGGTGCACGCGATCAACGAGCGCATCGACAAGGCCTGGCGCGCGCGCCACGGCGCGACGCTTTCGCCGGTCGCGCGCCTCGCGATCGCACTCGTGCTGCTCGTCGGCTGCATGCTGCTTGCCGGCCGCTTCGGCCTCGTCGCGCTGATCGCCAGGGGCTACCGCGCGCTCGCCGCGATCTTTCTCGTGGTCTACGTGCTGCCGCTGATGACGTTCGGCGTGGCGCGCCTGTGGCGCCAACGCACCCGTTCAGTCGCAAAGGAGGCTTTGTGAACAAACCCGTTTTATCGTTCTGTGCGCTGCTGTTCGGCGCCTCTGCCTTCGCCGCGCCGCCGGCGGATTTCGAAGCGCGCGTCGAAAAACTGCGCAAGGAGATCGGCGTGCCCGGCATGGCCGTGGCCATCGTCGAAAACGGCAAGGCGACGATGGCGAAAGGCTTCGGCGTGCGCGCACTCGGCTCGAACGAACCGGTCGATGCCGACACGATCTTTCCGACTGGATCCACAGGCAAGGCGGTGACGACGGCCGCGCTCGCCGTGCTCGTCGATCGCGGCAGGATCGGCTGGGACGACAAGGTGATCGACCACCTGCCGGGTTTCGCGATGTACGACCCCTGGGTGACGCGCGAGATCACGATACGCGACCTGCTCGTGCATCGCAGCGGGCTGGGCCTGGGCGAGGGCGATCTGCTGATGGTGCCGCGCGGAAGCCTTTCGCGCGCAGAATCGGTGCGACGCCTGCGCTACCTCAAGCCGGCGACCAGTTTCCGCTACGGTTTCGCCTACGACAACGTGCTTTACATGGTTGCCGGGCAACTCATCGAGGCGGTCAGCGGCAAGACCTGGGAGAGGTTCGTCGCCGAAGACGTGTTCAAGCCGGCCGGCATGCTGCATTCGACCAGCGACGACGAGGTGCGCTGGAAGGTCGCCGATCGCGCCTATCCGCATGCGCGCATGGACGGCGGTCTGCGCGGCGTCGGCAGGCAGGAGCGTCTCGACGAGCGCGACGTTCTCGGCCGCGCCGCCGCGCCCGCGGGCGGGCTTGCGGTCAGCGCCAACGACATGGCGCGCTGGCTGTCGATCCAGCTCGGCCGCGGCAAGTTGCCGGACAGCGAAGGCCGCCTGTTTTCGGCGAAACAAAGCGAGGAAATGTGGACGCCGCAGGTATTCCAGCCCGTCGACCCCCTGCCGGACTCGCTCAAGCTTGCCGTGCCGATGTTCAATACCTATGCGCTCGGCTGGGACGTGCAGGATTATCGCGGCGCGAAAATCCTGAAGCACGGCGGCGCGGTGCTCGGCTTCAAGACGGTCGTGGCGCTGCTGCCGGACAAGCAGGTCGGTTTCGCGATCGAGATCAACAGTGAAGACGGCGAAATCCTGTACGGCCTGCTCTACGAACTGCTCGACCACTATCTCGGCGTGCCGACCAACGACTGGCCGGAGAAATTCATCGCCTACAAGAAGGAACGCCTGGCCAAGGCACTCGAAGCGTACAAGACCGCCGCGGCCAAGCCGGCCAAGGTCGGTCCCTCGCTGCCGCTCGCGCGCTACACGGGCACCTACGCCGATCCCTGGTATGGCCGGATCGAAGTCAGCCAGGTGCAAGGCAGGCTTGCGATCGAGTTCAAGTCGACGCCGCGCATGGGCGGCGCGCTAGACCACTGGCAGTACGACAGCTTCGTCACGCGCTTCACCGACAAGACGATCGAGCCGGCCTATGTGACTTTCGCCCTCGATGCGGACGGCAAGATCACCGGCGTGACGCTGAAGCCGGTCTCGCCGCTCGCCGATTTCAGCTACGACTATCAGGACTTGTCATTTACGCCGGTGGAAAAGTCAAAATAGGCGCACCCAACCGGGATTCTGTTTGCTTCGTGCCGCCCTGCGCGGCGCGAGGCGAACGCACCAGGATGGGTTCCACTTCCTGGCCAACCGCGAGACACCATGAACAACACTCTGCGTTCGACTATCCAGTACGCCTTTGCCGCCTGCGCTGCCGTCGCGGCCTGTGCTCCGCTCGCCGCCGCCGAAACCGACGCCATGCTCGCCGCGCGGGTCGAGCGCGTGCTTGCGGCGACGCCGCTGATCGACGGACACAACGACCTGCCGTGGGGTATCCGTGAGCGCTTCGGCAATGCCGATGGCGTGGACCTGCGCGCCGACACGTTGAAGCTGCCGCGCCCCGCGGATACGTCCGAAGACTGGATGCCGCTGATGACGGACATCCCGCGTCTGCGCAAGGGCCATGTCGGCGGCCAGTTCTGGTCGGTCTGGATTCCGTCTTCGTTGACCGGCGCTGCCGCGGTGCAGACCACGCTGGAGCAGATCGACATCGTGCACAACATGGTCTCGCGCTATCCGACCGACATGGAAATGGCCGGCACGGCGGACGATCTGCTGCGTGCGTGCAAGGCCGGGCGCATCGCCTCGCTGATCGGCATCGAAGGCGGCCATCAGATCGGAAATTCTCTGCCTGCGCTGCGCCAGATGTACGCCCTCGGCGCGCGCTACATGACCCTGACCCATTCGCAGAACAACGACTGGGCCGACTCGGCGACGGACACGCCGAAGCATCACGGCCTGACCGCGTTCGGCCGCGCCGTGGTCGGCGAGATGAACCGCCTCGGCATGCTCGTCGATCTGAGCCACGTCTCGCCGGAAACGATGAAGGCCGCGCTCGCGGTCTCGACCGCGCCGGTGATGTTTTCGCATTCGAGCGCGCGTGCGTTGGTCGATCACCCCCGCGATGTGCCCGACGACGTGCTCGCACTGGTGAAGAAAAACCGCGGCATCGTCATGGTCAACTTCGCGCCACCGTATGTATCGGCCGAGCGCGCGCGCTGGGAGGCCGATCGCGCCGCCGAGCAGACGCGCTACAACGCGCCGCCGTTCGCCGGCCTGTACATCGGCCAGCCCGAACGCGCCAAGGCCGCGCTGGCCGAGTGGGACAAGGCGCATCCGATGCCGGCCGTGACGATCGCGATGGTGGCCGACCACATCGAGCACATCCGCAACGTCTGCGGCATCGACTGCGTCGGCATCGGCTCGGACTTCGACGGCATTCCGTCGACGCCGCAGGGCCTCGACGGCGTCGACAAGTACCCGGCGTTGCTCGTCGAACTCGCGCGCCGCGGCTGGAACGACGCGGATCTCGCCAAGCTCGCCGCCGGCAATATCCTGCGCGTGCTGCGAGAGACCGAAGCGGCGGCGAAGCGCCTGCAGGCTAGCGAACGGCCGTCGTCGGCGACGATCGAGAAGCTGGACGGCGCGGCGAAGAAATCCTCCTGACGACGCGAAGCGTCGCGTGCGACGAGTCGCGCCGCTACGCGTGCCAGCACCAGTGCCACGGCTCGTAGACGATGCCGTGGCGATTGCCGCGTGGATAGCTCAGGGAGAATTTGTATGACTTCGCGTTTTTTCGCAGCCAGGCGAATGCGAGGGAGCGTTCGAATTCCTCTTCGAGCGCGGCATAGCCGGGCGTAGTGATGTCGAGCGCGCGGCCCGTGTGGTGCTCGCTGTAGCCCGGCGCTGCGCTGACGCGCAGGATCTCGTCCATCGTCTGTCCGCGTTCGAGCTTGCGCCGGAGGATGCCGAGCTGGTATTCGATGCCGCGGAACGCGGAGACGATTTCCAGTTCCACGCCCGCGCGCATCGCCGCCTCGCGCATGCGCGCCCACGCGCGCGCGGCGCGCGGGGCAAGGTACTGCTCGCGCCCCTGCGTGTCGCGGCCGATCGCCGCCAGCCGTTCCGGCTCGCGCACGCGGCGCAGGCCGCGCACGCGACCGTAGTCGCGCGGCACGCCGAGGGAAAAGGCGAGGGCTACGAAGTCGTCAGGCGGAGTCGGGCTCGGGCGGCTCATGCGCGGATTGTGCCTTGATCCGCCCCGCTTTGCGCAGCGCGTCGCGCAAAACGTATTCGATCTGCGCGTTGACGCTGCGCAGTTCGTCGTCGGCCCAGCGCTGCACGGCGTCGAGCACGTCGGCGCTGATGCGCAGCGGGTAGGCTTTTTTTTCAGCAGCCATGAGGGTTCATGCGTTTGACCGGCGAACCTGCATGTTGCAAGGCTATTTGCCCCAGCGCCATTTCGGTTTCTCGCCCTTGGCCCGGCAGACGACGACCAGCGCGAGGGTCAACAGCAGAATGTAGCCCATGAACGCCATGGCGGATGTGGCGGTTTGCGGTCGGCTCAGCAGTATGCCGGCACCACCTGTCGCGAGCAGAAAATAACCGGCGAGAACCAGCCAGCCCTGCCATGCCACGGGCAGTCCCCAGCCCCAGCCGTAGCGTTTTGCGGGAAACCATATTTCGCGCTGTTCAATGCCCATGGCCTTCTCCGGTGCTCAGTTGTACAACGTGCCGGTATTGACGATCGGCTGCGTGCCGCGCTCGCCGCAGAGCACGACGAGCAGATTCGACACCATCGCCGCCTTGCGCTCCTCGTCGAGTTGGACGACGCCGCGCGATTTCAGTTGATCGAGTGCCATCTCGACCATCGTCACCGCGCCTTCGACGATGCGCGTGCGCGCGGCGATGATCGCGCTCGCCTGCTGGCGCTGCAGCATCGCCTGTGCGATCTCGGGCGCGAAGGCGAGGTGAGTGATGCGCGCCTCGATCACCTTGACGCCGGCGCTGGCGAGGCGCTCCTGGATTTGTTCCTGCAGATGATCGGCCACTTCCTTGCCGTGGCTGCGCAGCGAAATGCCGCCGGTATCGTGCGAATCGTAGGGATAGCTCTGCGCCATCTGGCGCAATGCCGACTCGCTCTGGATATGGACGAAGTTCTCGTAGTCGTTGACCTGGAACAAGGCCTCGGCCGTGTCGACGACCTGCCAGACCACGACCGCGGCGATCTCGATCGGATTGCCGTCGAGGTCGTTGACCTTGAGCTTGGACGATTCGAAGTTGCGCACGCGCAAGCTGACCCCGGTCTTGCTGTAGAACGGGTTTGCCCAGCGCGGTCCGGGATCGCGCACCGTGCCGACGTACTTGCCGAAGAACTGCAGCACCTTGCCCTCGTTCGGCGCGACGGTGAAGAAACCGCCGAGGCTGACCAGCACGACGATGCCGGCCAGGATCGCGGCGACGATGCCCCAGGGGGCCTTGCTCTGGATCGCGTAGATCAGTCCGGCGATATCAACGAGCAGCAGCACGACCAGGCCGATCAGGGCGGGAATGCCGGACGGCGCGGAAACGGGACGTTCGTTCATGGTGGCTCTCCAGTGGTTGAAAACAAGATATCAAAAAGATATCAAATTATCAACTGACGCAAAAAAGTGATGGCAGGGGCGCGACTTGCGCGCGCCTCGCGCGCAAGATATGAAAACGATCGCGCCCGGCATTTTTTCTCGTCATTCCCGCATGCTTCTGGCGGGAATCCGGCGCCTTTTGCCCTTCGCTCCCTAAAAATTCGCGGGATTCCCGCCTTCGCGGGATTGACGGGCGAAGAGCCGGGTTCGATGAATCGAACCCCGAAATATTGGCGTGCCTGTGCGGCCCGACTATTGCAGCGGCTCGATCGCATCCACGCGCACGCGCCCGAGCGTGTTGAAGCCCGCATAGAACCGCCACGGGTCGCCGCTGCCGCTGGACAAGGCCACGTGCCCTGCGTCGAAACCCTGCAGCGCGGCGTCGTAGCTGCGCCAGCGCCCGTCGACCCAGGCCTGTGCCCAGGCGTGGGGCACGAACACGTTGGTCTTGCCCGCATAGCTGTCGATGTAGACGAGGCCATCGACGACGCGCGTCGGGATGCCGCGCGCGCGCCCGAGCGCGGCGAGCAGCACGGCGTGCTCGGTGCAATCGCCTTCGGGGTTCTTCGCCACTTCGAGCGCCGAGGCGTAGCCGACGCTGAGGTCCTTGGTGCGGATGAAGCGGCGCACGAAGTCTTCGAGGTTCTGCATCTGCGCCGCCGGCGCTTTCGCCTCGCCGGCGCCCTCGCGCGCGAGCCTGACGATCTCGGGAGCGGCGCTCTGCAGCCAGTCGTTCGGCTGGGTGTCGGCGAGCGCAGGCTTGCCTTCGCGCGCGGTCGCCGCGGACGCCGGCGCGATGCGCAGCTCGACCTTGCCGTCGGCCAGCGCGGTGACCTGCTGTTCGTCGGTGGTCGCGAACGTAAGCGCCTCGTCGTTCGCATCGGTGGCGCTGACGACGATGCGCATGCCGCGGGCGCGCTCGTCCGCGGTCAACGCGCGCGGCGACGCGAGCAGCGTGCGCACGAGAATGTCGGGGGCCTGGTTCGGCGCGGTCGCACAGGCCTTCGAGCAGGCGAGCATGGTCAGCTCGTAGCCCATCATCGGCACGAGCAGCTTGCGCACGCTCGAATCGGCCTCGACCCACGACACCGTCTTCGTCGGCGCGCCGCCGAGGACTATCGTCTGTTCGATGCGCACGAGTTCGCGCTTGCCGTCGGGCAGGATGACCGTCTCGCGCGCGCCGACGCGCGAATCGACCTCGACCGCCTCGAGATTCTCGGCCTGGAACGCGAGCGCGCGGTAGCGCGTGCCCGGCGTGAGCCCGTGCCGCTCCTCGGCCAGGCGCAGGCCCTCGGCGAGCAGCGCGCCCTGCGGCCAGTCCAGCGTGCGCGTCTGCTTCGCGCCGCCGACTTCGGTGGTCGCCTCGAGCTTGCCGTCCGCGCCTATCGTGCCGGTCTGCACGTTCTCGATGCCGGAAATCTTCGTGCGCGATTCGAAGCGCAGCGGCTTGCCCGCGCGCGTCTCCTCGTCGGTCTCGCTCGTGCTCAGCGCGACCTTGAGGCCGGAGCGTTCGAGCTCGATCTGCAGCGCCTGCGTCGTACGCACGCGCTCGCCGTCGACGCTGCGCGTCGTGTGCATGCTGCCGATCTTGCGGCCGTCGAGCAGCACGCTCATCCAGGTTTCGTCGGGAGGCGCAGCGTGTACGACGGCGATCGGGAGCAGGGCGAGGACGCAGAAGAGGCGCAGCATGGAAACGTCGCGGGAAGGAACAGCGTCTTAGGATACCCGACCGTGACCACACGCGTGTCGACACGGGCAGCCGGCAAGCCCCGTCAGCGGTACGAGGATGCGTGCGTCGTTGACGAAACTGACGCTTGAAGCCGCGTGATTTTCGGCGATGCGGGAATCTGCTAGGCTTGACCATCCCCGCCGTCTGGAGTCTTGCGCGACTCGCATCGACCGCCATTGTTTCTGCCATTGACAGGGGCTTGCACGTACGAAAGTCATGAGCAGATAGAGGAATCCCATGCTGCGTCGAATTGCGGTCCGTTCCCTGATCACGGGCCTGCTGCTGATCGTTGCGCCGATGGCATGGGGACTGGGTACGCCCAGCGTGCTCGATCCCGTCACAACCCAAGTCTCGGCAGGTCTCTATCACAGCTGCGGGCTAACCACGGCAGGTGGCGTGAGTTGCTGGGGCAACGACTCCCATGGCCAACTCGGCGACGGCTCGACCGCGGACAAATCCACACCGGTGGATGTGACTGGCCTGACCAGCGGCGTGGCGGCTATCGCGGCGGGCGGATATCACACCTGCGCGTTGACCTCGGCGGGCGGGGTGAAATGCTGGGGCGCCAATTTCAATGGTCAGCTCGGCAACAATTCGACCACGGACAGCAATACGCCGGTGAATGTGACCGGCCTCGCCAGCGGCGTGGCGGCGATCGCGACGGGCGGTACCCACACCTGCGTCCTGACCACGACGGGTGGAGTGAAGTGCTGGGGCAACAACAGCAATGGCCAGCTCGGCAACAACTCGACCACGGACAGCCCCGCGCCGGTGGATGTGGCGGGTCTGACCGGCGGCGTGGCGGCAATCGCGGCGGGAGGCTTTCACACCTGCGCGTTGACCGAGGCCGGCGCGGTGAAGTGCTGGGGCGCCAACGGCGAAGGCCAGCTCGGCAACGGTTCGGCCACGGACAAACCGAGTCCCGCAGATGTCGCCGGACTCGTCAGCGGCGTGGCGGCGATTGCGATGGGGGGATATCACACCTGCGCGTTGACTGCGGCGGGTGGGGTGAAATGCTGGGGCGCCAATGACGATGGCCAGCTCGGCAACAACTCGACCGCAGCCAATCCGACGCCGGTGGATGTGGCGGGCCTGACCAACGGCGCGGTAGCGGTCGCCGCGGGCGACTTTCACACCTGCGCCACGACCACGACGGGCGGGGTGAAGTGTTGGGGTGACAACAGCAATGGCCAGCTCGGCGACAGTTCGACTACGACCAGCCTGACACCGGTAGACGCGATGGGTCTCGCCGACGGTGCGGCGGCAATTGCGACGGGTGGCTTTCACACCTGCGCGTCGGCCGCAGCCGGCGGGGTGAAGTGCTGGGGTGGCAACAGCAATGGCCAGCTTGGCAACAACTCGACCACGGACAGCCATATGCCAGTGGATGTCACGGGCCTCGCCAGCGGCGCGGCCGCAATCGCGACGGGTTCTCGTCACACCTGCGCGCTGACCGTGGGGAGTGGTGTGGAGTGCTGGGGATATGACTCCAATGGTCAGCTCGGCAACGGCTCGACCACCGACAGCTCGACGCCCGTGGATGTGGCTCTGACCAGCGGCGCAATCATGATTTCAGCGGGCGAGCTGCACACCTGCGCGTTGACCACCGAGGGCGGGGTGAAGTGCTGGGGTTACAACGGCAACGGTCAGCTCGGCAACAGTACGACCACGGACAGTTCGACGCCGGCGGCAGTGACAGGCCTGGCCGGTGGTGTGGCGGCGATTGCGACTGGTGGTTATCACACCTGCGCGCTGACCACGGCTGGCGGAGTGAAATGCTGGGGCAACAACGGCAACGGCCAGCTCGGCAACGGCTCGACCACGAACAGTTTGACGCCGGTGGACGTGACGGGCCTGACCGCTGGCGTGGCATCGATCGCGGCGGGCGAAGATCACACCTGCGCACTGACCACGACGGGCGGGGTCAAGTGCTGGGGCAACAATGGCAATGGCCAGCTCGGCAACGGCTCGAACACGAGCAGCCTGACGCCGGTGGATGTGTCCGGCCTGACCGCCGGCGTGGCCACGATCGCGACAGGTGGCCATCACACTTGTGCACTGACCACGGCGGGTGGGATGAAGTGCTGGGGTGCCAACAGCGCTGGCCAACTGGGCAACGGATCGACGACGGACAGTTCGACATCGGTAGATGTGACGGGCTTGACCGGCGGCGTGATGGCGATCGCGGCAGGCGGCTTTCACACCTGTGCATTGACCGCTGCGGGCGGAGCACGTTGCTGGGGCGACAACTCCAGCGGTCAGCTCGGCAACAACTCGACCACGGCCAGTTCGACGCCGGTGGATGTGACAGCCCTGGCCGGCGGCGTGGCCGCGATCGCCACGGGCGCCAATCACACCTGCGCGTTGACCACCGCGAGCGGGATAAAGTGCTGGGGCGACAACCTGAGCGGCCAGCTCGGCAACGGCTCGACCACCGACAGTCATGTGCCGGTGAGCATTTTGTCCGGCCAGTCGCTCAACGCTTTTGCACCAGGCGCAGCCGGCACGCCGCTGCATACGATGGCGGCCGGAAGCAGCATCGCGTTGAGCGCCTCCGCGACGGGCAGCGGTGGCGTCGCCGTGGTCTACGACGTATGGACGCCAGGCACCTGCTCGGTGAACGGCGCCACGCTGACCGCCCCGGCTGCCGGGGTATTGTGCGGCGTGCGAGCCTCGCGCGCCGGCGGCAGCGATGGGGCCAGCGGCACTACCGCCGCGGCACCGCAGCAGTTGCGTCTGATCCTGGTCACGCCCGCCACGCCGATGCTGATGCTGTCGAGTTCGCTCAACCCTAGCGCGCAGGGCGCTAGCGTCGCTTTCAGCGCGACCTTTGCCAACGCCGGCACATTGACCGGATCGGGCAATGTCTCCTTCTGTGCCGATGCGACCACAACCAATGCGACCTGTACCGGCGGCGTCGTGCTGTGCACGGTCGCGGCCAGCGCCAGCCCGACGGCATGCATGACCAGCACGCTCCCGGCCGGCACGCACGCGATTACGGCATATTTTGCTGGCGACGCGAACAACTACGCGGCCGTGTCGGCAGCGCTCACGCAGACGGTGACCAGTCCGCCCGCGATCACCAGCGCGAACAATACGGCATTCGCGGTGGGGGCAGCCGGCACGTTCACGGTGACGACGACGGGTACGCCGACGCCATCAGTCAGCGAAACAGGCGCATTGCCGGCTGGCGTGACGTTCACCGACAACGGCAACGGCACGGCCACGCTGTCGGGTGCGCCCGCGCTGGCCACGGTGGGTAGCTATCCGCTCAGCTTCAAGGCGGCGAACGGCATCGCGCCGGATGCGACGCAAAGCTTCACGCTGACCGTGGGCAAGGGCACGCAGAGCATCACGTTCGGCGCGCAGAGTCCGGCCAGCCGCTCATTCGCCGGCGGGGCCACGTTCGCGCTCAATCCGCTGGCCAGCGCCAGCAGCAGTCTGGCAGTGAGCTACGCCTCCCTCACGCCTGCGGTGTGTTCGATCGCCGGCAGCACCGTGACGATGGTGGCGGCAGGCACCTGCACGATCAGCGCGAGCCAGGCCGGCGACGCGGACTGGCAGGCAGCCACCCCGGTATCGCAGTCGATTGCCCTCGTGCAGTACTGGACCGTGACCACGGCGGTCAGCGGCAGCGGCGGATCGGCTTCCGCCCCGGCGACTGCCTCGGTCGCGGACGGTTCGTCCACGACGTTCACCATCACGCCTGATCCGGGCCATGCGGTAGACACGGTGGTTGGCACGACATGCACGCCGAGCCTGCAAAGCGGGAGCACCTGGACCACCGGCATGGTAGCCTCGAGTTGCGCGATCACAGTGACGTTCGCGCCTGGCTTCGTCTCGCTCAACCCCGCGCGCCTGCTCGACACACGTACCGGCTACAGCACCGTGGATGGCCAATTCGCGGGTGTCGGCGCGCTCGGCGCGGGCGGCCGACTCGACCTGATCGTGGCGGGACGCGGCGGCGTGCCTGCCACTGGTGTTGTCGCCGTGGTGTTGAACGTGACGACGGCCGAGCCTACTGGCTCCGGCTTCGTCACGGCATGGCCTGCGGGCGCGACGCAGCCGTTGGCGTCGAATCTCAATTTCGTGGCCGGACAAACCATTCCGAACCTCGTGGTCGCCAAACTCGGCAGCAACGGCGAAGTGTCGCTGTTCGTATCGGCCGGTACGCATCTGATCGCCGACGTCGCCGGATACTTCAGTGCCGCGACGGATCTGGTCGCATTGACGCCGGCGCGCCTGCTCGATACGCGTGGCGGCAGCGCGACCGTCGATGGTCAATTTGCCGGCCTGGGCGCGCTCGCTTCCGGGGCGAAGCTCGACCTCCAGGTTTCGGGGCGCTATACCCTGCCTGCGACGGGTGTGGGTGCAGTGCTGCTGAACACGACCGTGGCCAATCCGACTGCGCCGGGCTACCTGACGCTGTGGCCCACCGACGCCGCGCAGCCGTTGGCCTCGAACCTCAACTTCGCGCCGGGATTGACCATTCCCAATCTGGTGTTGGCCAAAGTCAGCAGCGTGGGCCAGGTATCGGTCTACAACTCAGCCGGCACCACCGATGTGGTGGCGGACGTGCAGGGCTGGTTTCCGCTATCGTCGCAACTGACGCCCATGGTGCCGGCGCGCCTGGTCGATACGCGTACGGGCGCATTCACCATCGATGGCCAGTTTGCTGGTGGCGGTGTATTGGCAGCGCTGAGCACGACGGACGTGACCATGTGCGGCCGCGGCGGAGTGCCGGCAAGCGGCGTGGACGCGGTCGTGTTGAACGTGACCGTGACCGAACCGGCAGACGCCGGTTACCTGACGGTGTGGCCAACCGGATCGGCGCAGCCGAACGCCTCGAACCTCAATTTCGTCGCGAATCAGACCATACCGAACATGGTCATTGCCAAGGTCGGCAACGGCGGAAAGGTGTCGTTCTATGTCGGCAGCGGTCGGGGCGCGCAACTCGTGGTCGACGTGGTAGGCTGGTTCGCGCGCTGAGCGAAGCTGCCTGCCGGGCGTGGCAACAATGCACCGCCGGTGCTCGAATCGAGGCGAAGCGTCGAGCGCGCGTTCGAGGCGAACAGTGGGTCAGGCGGCACTGCCGCGGTCAGCGACTTTCCAGCCTTCGGGCATCAACAGTTCCAGCGGACGAAAGCGCGCCTTGTAGTCCATCTTCGGGTGGCGCTCGATCCAGTAGCCGAGATACACATGGGGCAGGCCGCTTTCGCGCGCGAGTTCGATCTGGCGCAGGATCGCGTAAGTACCGAGTCCGCGTGCCTCGTGCGCCGGATCGTAAAAAGTGTATACGGCCGACAACCCGGTGGCGGTTATGTCGGTGACCGCGACTGCGCACAATTCGCCGTCGGCATCGCGCAGCTCGAGAAACGAGGTCGGGCTCCACGCGGTATAGAGGAAGCGGGTGAAGTCCTGCGGGTCGGGGTTGTCCATGCCGCCGCCCGCGTGGCGCGCGTCGAGATAACGCCGATACAGGCTGAAATATTCGTGGCTGTAACGTGCCGGCTCGACGCTCAGCGCGAGGTCGGCGTTGCGCCGGAGATTGCGCCGCTGGCTGCGGTCGGGCTCGAACTGCGCGACCGGGATGCGCGCCGGCACGCAGGCGTGGCACTTGGGGCACTGGGGGTGGTAGACGTGGCCGCCGGCACGGCGATAGCCGCGCGTCAGCGCATGCGCGTACATGCGCGGCAGGTGCGGCGCGGACGGATCGATGACGAGGTTCTGCGCCGTCCGCTCGGCGAAGTAGCCGCAGGCATGCGGCAGGGTCTGAAACAGGCGGACGGTTTCGGACTTCATGCGCGTCATTGTAGTCCGATTTCTCGACGTGGATCAGCCCGGGCGGCCGCGGATGAAGCTTCGTCGGGCGGGAATTTCCGCCGACCCGATCCCTGCGATTGCGGTCCGTTCAGGCCCGCGCCGCGACCTCGTCGATGTGCAGCAGCAGGTCGGCCGGGTCGGCGTAGACGCGGAACGCGCCGGCCTTGCTCAGCTCCTCCTCGCCATAGCCGCCCGAGAGCAGGCCGACGCCGAGGCCGCGCGCGCGCTTGGCCGCGATCATGTCCCAGATGCTGTCGCCGAGGACCAGCGAGTCGCGGATGTCGACGCCAAGGCGTTCGGCCGCGGTCAGGAACAGGTCCGGGTCGGGTTTGGCGTACTTGACCTGGTCGCGCGTGACCACGGGCACTCTGGCCGGATCGACGCCGAGCGCGGCGAGGTTGTGGCCGGCGGTTTCCATGCGCCCGCTGGTCGCGATCGCCCACGGGTTGCCCTGTTCGGTCAGATAGTCGAGCAACTCGCGCGCGCCGGGCAGCGGGCGCACGCTGTCCGAGAGTCGCTTGTATGCGGCGGCGTGGTTGTTGCGCAGGCGTTCCAGGCGCTCGGGCGTGTTGTCGAGTCCGGTTTCGCGCAGCAGGATATTCGCGAACAGGCCGCCCGACATGCCGATCTTGCGGTGGATTTTCCACACGGGAATATTGATGCCTTCCGCATCGAGCGACGTCTTCCAGGCGAGCACGTGCTGGTAGACGCTGTCGATCAAGGTGCCGTCGAGGTCGAAGAGGAAGGCGGTCTTGTGTCGGCTCATGGCAGCGAATCCTGAGGGAAGATTTTATTGATGTGAGAGGCTTTTGCCGAGAAGTGCAGCCATGGATGGCTGCTTTTTGATTCTTGCGATCAAGGACGACCGCAGAAACAGCCGATCGCTAAAACAACCTGATGAGGCCAAGCCAATTGAGCATCAGCAGCAAGACGATCGCGGCGAGCAGCAGGGTGCGCACGTTCCAGACGAAGCGTCCGCGGCGCTGTTCGGGCGTGCGCTCCTTGCTGCGCGAGGCTTCGAGCTCCTCGGCGTAGCGCGTCGGCGGCTCGATGCCGATCTCGCGCAGCAGCGCGCGTGCACGCGCCTGGTCCTGCGAATGCACGACCCACACCTGCGCCCAGTCGTCGCGGCCGGATTTCGCCGAGTAACTCGGGCCCCTGTAGTCGTGACCCTTGTAGTTGCTGCGGTTCGTCACCGAGGTCTCGATGCCGGCCTCGCGCAGCAGCACGACGACGCGGTCGACGTTCTCGTTGCGCGCGGATGTATAGATTTGCCGCATTACTTGCCCTCGGCCAATCTCATCATGCCTTCCTGCGCGGTCGAGGCGACGAGGCGGCCGTCGGCGGAAAAGATCTGCCCGCGCGCGAGGCCGCGTGCGCCTTGCGCGGTCGGGCTGTCGAGCGAGTAGAGCAGCCATTCGTCGGCGCGGAACGGACGATGGAACCACATCGCGTGATCGAGGCTGGCCAGTTGCACCTTGCCGTTGAGCCAGGAGACGCCGTGCGGCAGCAGCGCCGTGCCGATCAGGTTGAAGTCGGAGGCGTAGGCGACCATCGCGCGGTGCAGCGCCGGCGCATCGCCGATGCGGTCGACGAGGCGGAACCAGACATGTTGCACCGGCGCGAGCTTGCCCGGATTGATTTCGTCGCGTGGCTCGACGTAACGCAGTTCGAACGGGCCCTTGCTGCCGAGCCAGCGTTGCAGTTTCGGCGGCAGCTTTTCCAGTTCTTCCGGCGAGCGCATCTTGCGTGGAGGCAGGGCCTCCGCCTGCGGCACGTCGGGCATCGCGCTCTGGTGCTCGAAACCGGGCTCGTCGACCTGGAACGAAACGCTGCAGTTGAAGATCTGCTCGCCGTGCTGGATCGCGGTCACGCGCCGCGTGGAGAAACTGCGTCCGTCGCGCGTGCGCTCGACGTAGTAGACGATCGGCGCGGCGATGTCGCCGGCGCGCAGGAAATAGGCGTGCAGCGAATGCGCGCTGCGGTGCTCCTCGACCGTCTGCTGCGCCGCCGACAGGGCCTGGCCGAGCACCTGGCCGCCGAACACGTAGCGCGTGCCGATGTCGCGGCTCTGGCCGCGGAACAGGTTGTCCTCGAGGCGTTCCAGGCCGAGCAGTTCGACCAGTTCGGCGACAACGGGGTTGGTCATGCGCGCTCCATCGTTTGCGGGGCGCAGATTGTAGCGCACGGGCGCGGCGCATCGCGCCAGGATTGGTGCCGGCAGCGCTCGCCGAAGGCGGATCAGTCGCTACGGGCGCAGCCGTGCAAGTCCCGCCGCGGGTACGATCTCGCTCCACGGAAACAGCGGACCGGGGTCCTGGCGCCGGCGCAGCATGATCTTCGGATCGTCGCTCGCCGGTTCGAGGCGCGTGTCGAGATCCTCGTGGCCGGCGATATGGCGCAGGGTCGGAATGTCGTGACGCAGCTTGGCGAGCAGCGCGAGCAGCGCGTGGATTTGTTCCTTTGTGTACGGCGCCGCGAACGTCTGGTAGCGGCTGTCGCCCCAGTGCGGATAGCGGCCGACGTTGAACATCTCGATGCCGATCGAGCGCGTGTTCCAGTCCTTGGTGTGGTTGGCGACGCGATCGTTGGCGACGAAGCGGTACACCGCGCCGCTCTCGGTGATGTAGTAGTGGCCGCTGTTGCCCGTGCCCTTCTGTGGATAGTGCACGCGCTCGCCGAATTCGCGCGTCATCGCCAGGTCGGGCAACTCGGTGCAGTGGATCACGACGAGATCGATCGCCGCCAGCTCGCGATGGTTGAGCCTGGCCTCGTAGGGCAGGGGCCAGTCGTGGACGACGAGGTCGGGAGGCGGAGACGTGATCGGCATGGGGCGTATGATATTTTGATTTCAGCGGATTCTGTTAGAGGTGTTCCAATGACGCGGTCGGGCCGTCTCGTAGCTGTGACGATTGGCATGGGGCTGGGCGGCTTGGTGCTCGCAGGCGACGGCCTGTCGGATGAGGTGCGTTTGCTTCTTGACAAGGCGAAAACGGGCGACGCGCAGGCGCAGTTTCGCGTCGCAACGGCTTATGATTGGGGTCGCGGTGCACCACGCAACGGAGATGAGGCCAAACGTTGGTATCTTGCCTCTGCCGAACGGGGTTATGCGGAAGCGCAAAACAGCATTGGCAGTTCACTGCAAGCGGAAAACAAAATGAGCGAGGCGCTCGCTTGGTACCAGAAGAGCGCGGCGCAGGACAACGAGGTAGCGATCAACAATCTCGGCTACTTTTATGATTTGGGCCTGGGTGGACTTAGCCAAGATCGAAAAAAGGCGTTTGAGCTCTATAAAAAGTCTGCCGATTTGGGATGGTACGAGGCGATGTGGAATCTGGCGACCATGTACGGGGCGGGGCAAGTTGGCGAACCGGATTTCGTCATGGGGTGTGCTTGGACGTTGCGTGCACAGCGGTTTGCAATGGCGAGCGATGCAAAGTTTCAGAGGATGGCCAAAGGAAGAATCGCTTTTTCCGAATCCAAATTGTCCAAGGAGCAAATGCAAACATGCAGGGTGGAGGGTAGCGCGTGGTCACCAACGAGAGTTCGAGACAACACGAAAGCTGTTGAATGAAACCCTTCCTGATTCTCTCGCACGGCCTCGAAAGCGGACCCGATGCGACCAAGGTGACGGCGCTGGCGAAGATCGCGGAGCCGCTCGGTTTTCGCAGCGTGCGTCCCGACTACCGCGATCTCGATGCGCGTCGCGACGTGCGTGACATCGACGCACGCATCGCGCGCCTGCAAGCGCATGCGCCCGCCGGCGCGCCCGTCGTGCTCGCGGGATCGAGCTTGGGCGCGTTCACTTCGGCGCTGGCCTCGACCGGACTGAACTGCGTCGGCCTGTTCCTGATCGCGCTGCCGGTGGCGATCCCCGGCTACTCGCGTCCGTTCGCGGCGGCGGCGGTGCCGACCGCGCTCGTGCACGGCTGGGGCGACGAGCTGTGTCCGGTCGACGCGGCGCTCGCATTCGCGCGTTCGCGCGGTGACGCCATCACTCTGTTGAACGACGATCACCGCCTCGGCAACCACGTCGATGTCGTCGCCGAGCAGTTCCGCTTGTTCCTGACTCGATTCGATCAGGAGCAGTTCGCTTGAACGCGGCGAATGGCGACACGCGCAAGTTTTTCGTGACCTGCCCGAAGGGGCTGGAGTACCTGCTCGTCGACGAGTTGAAGGCGCTCGGCGCAGCCGAAGTGCACGAGGTATTGGCCGGCGTGCATTTCAGTGGTGGACTCGACGCGGGCTATCGCGCCTGCCTGTGGTCGCGCCTGGCCAGCCGCGTATTGATGCCGATCGCCGAGTTCGCCGTCGCCGACGGCGATGCGCTGTACCGCGGTGCGCTCGAGGTCGACTGGAGCGCGCATTTCGGCGCCGGCGCGACGTTCGCGGTCGACGCGGTCGGCAGCACGCCGGGCATCACGCACACGCAGTTCGCCGCGCTGCGGATCAAGGACGCGATCGTCGACCAGTTCCGCGAGCGTGAAGGCGAACGCCCCAGCGTCGATACCGAACGGCCGTCGGTGCGTATCAATCTCGTGCTGCGCAAGGGCCAGGCGATCCTGGGCATCGACCTGGCCGGCACGCCGCTGCATCAGCGCGGCTACCGGCTCGGCAAGGGTGTCGCGCCGCTCAAGGAAAATCTCGCCGCGGGCATGTTGCTGCGCGCGGGCTGGCCGGCCGTGTACGCGGCCGGCGGCGGCCTGGTCGATCCGATGTGCGGCTCGGGCACGCTGCTGATCGAGGCGGCGTTGATCGCCGCGGACATCGCGCCGGGACTGCGCCGCGACTATTTCGGTTTCCTCGGCTGGCGCGGCCACGACGCGGCGTTGTGGCAGGCGCTGCGCGAGGCAGCGCAGGCGCGCGCGCTGACCGGTGCGCAGAGCCTGCGGCCCGTGTTCTTCGGCTTCGACCTCGACGCGAACGTGCTGCGCGAGGCCGTGCACAACGCGCAGTACGCGCAGATGTCGGGCTTCATCCATCTCGGCAGGCAGTCGCTGGAACATCTGCACCGCCCGCAGGAATTGCCGACGCCGGGACTCGTGATCTGCAATCCGCCGTACGGCGAGCGCATGGGCGCGGACGCGAGCCTCGTCGATCTGTATCGGCTGCTCGGCGCGAAACTGAAGTCCGAATTCCCCGGCTGGCGCGCGAGCGTGATCACGTCGGACGAAAACCTCGCGCGCGCGATCGGCTTGCGCGCGGAGAAGAAATACCAGCTCTACAACGGCGCGCTCGAATGCGTGTTGCTCAATTTCGAGATCGCCGCGGCCGATGCGCCGAAGCCCGAGCCTAAGCCGCTCTCGGCCGGCGCGCAGATGGTCAAGAACCGCATAGAGAAGAATTACCGGCATCTGCGCAAGATTGCCGCGCGCGAAGGTGTCGAATGCTGGCGCGTCTACGATGCCGACCTGCCCGAATACGCGGCGGCGATCGATATCTATCGCGAGCATCCGCGCGGGCGAGGGACGGAAGTGTCGCTTCGCGACGACGATTTCGTGGACTGGCTGCACGTGCAGGAATACGCACCGCCCGCGAGTGTCGACGAGACTCTCGCGCGCACGCGCCTGCGCGAGCTCGTGCGCGCGGCGGGCGAGGCCCTGGGCGTAACTCGCGCGAATATTTCCGTCAAGCAGCGCCGCCGCGGCAAGGGCGGCGAGAAGTACGGCAACCTCGATCATCGCGGCGAGTTCATCGAGGTGGGCGAGGGCGGCCTGCGCTTCCTCGTCAACCTGTGGGACTACCTCGACACGGGCCTGTTCCTCGACCATCGCCCGCTGCGCGCGCGCGTGCGCGAGCTGGCCAGGGGCAAACGCTTCCTCAACCTGTTCTGCTACACCGGCAGCGTCAGCGTCTACGCCGCGGCCGGCGGCGCGGCCGAGACGACCAGCGTCGACCTGTCGCAGACCTATCTCGAGTGGGCGACGCGCAATCTCGCGCTCAATGGTTTCGGCAATACCCGGCACAAGCTGGTGCGCGCCGATGCGGCCGGCTATCTCGCCCAGCATTCGGCGATGTACGACCTGATCTTCGTCGATCCGCCGACGTTCTCGAACTCGAAAAGCGCGGCCGACTTCGACGTGCAGCGCGATCACGCGCGCCTGCTGCAGCTCTGCGGCGAGCGCCTGCTGCCGGGCGGCGTGATCCTGTTTTCGAACAATTTCCGCCGCTTCAAGCTCGACGAAGCGGCACTTTCCGGCTTCGAGATTCGCGACATCGGCGCGGCCACGATCCCGTTCGATTTCGAGCGCAACAAGCGCATCCATCAGGCCTGGGAACTCAGATTTCGGTAGGAACGCGGCTTTCAGCCTTCCCCTTCAAGGGGGTGGAGAGGGATGGTGTTCGTCGCACCGACGACGATGAAGATCGACATCATCCCCAGCCAACCCTCCCCTTGAAGTGGCGGCCTTCGAGCCGCGATAAATCGAACCGCGGATGCGTTTTGCGAACCCTCGTTCAGCTTCGCACCGGAGCGCCCGGGAGAAGCCTGAACGGTTCAGGGAAACGGCGCGATTTTTCACAATCGATTCAGCCGAAAAACCGCAGCATGCGCTGGCGATCGAACGGATCGCTTTTCGCAGTTGACGGAGCAAGTCATGAACATCAGCAAGCGTGGTTTTCGTGCGATGGCTTTCGGCCTGGTCGCCGTGGCCGGGCTCGCATTCGCGTCGGTCGCCTCCGCGCGCGATCATTTCAGCCTCGGCATCAGCGTGCCCGGCCTGAGCATCGGTGTCGGCAGCCATCACACCTATGTCGGTGTCGGCGGTGGCTACTACGGCGGCGGCTACTATGAGCCGGCCTATTACGGCCCGACGTACTATGCGCCGGCGCCGGTCTACTACGACGCCTATCCGGCGTACTACGGCGGCTACTACGGCCGTCCGGTCGTGTACGGCGGCGGTGGCTACTATCGCGGCTACGACCGTGGCTACCATCGCGGTTATGGGCGTGGCCACTACGAAGGACGCGGCGGGTACTACAACCGCGGCGGCGACCGCGGCCACGGCGGGTACTACGGCCACTGAAAGCTTGCCCGGCGCCATCCTTCCCCCAGTTTGAGCGCCGGTCCATGACCCCGCTGCTTCGGCAGCGGGGTTTTTCTTTGTAACGACCATCGCGCCCGGTGCTGCCTCAGCCGGCTTCGCCGGTCGCGCCGCGCCTGCGGCGCAGTGCGCGAAGTCAGGCGATATTGCGTTCGTCGCGAAATGAATCGCGGCAGGCGCCGGACCTGCGCCACGCTGGCCGTCTTCAGCCCGTCACATTATGATGCCGGCTGTATCTTGTGCACGGATTCCCAGTGACCCAACCGCAAACGTCGCCGCCCACGTACGGCTCGCAGGCTTGGCTGTTCTTCCGCCAGTGGCTGAAGAACCCGCTGAGCGTCGCCGCACTGGCGCCGTCGGGCCCGCAACTGGCCGGGTTGATGACGGCCGAATTGCCGCGCGGCGCCAAACGCGTGATCGAACTCGGCGCGGGCACGGGCGTGTTCACGCGGGCGATGCTCGACAGCGGCATCGCCGCGGATCACCTGCTCGTCGTCGAGTTGAACGGGGAACTGTACGAGCATCTGCGCGAACAATTCCCGGGCGCACGCGTCGTCTGCGGCAATGCCTGCGAACTGGCGAGCATCGTCGCCGGGAAGCAGTTCGCCAAGGCCGGCGAGGTCGACGCGGTCGTCAGCGGGCTCGGTCTGCTCAACATGTCGCGCGACCTGCAGCGCTCGATCATGCGCTCGGCCTTCGACGTGCTCGGGCCCGACGGCTGCTTCATCCAGTTCACCTATTCGCCGAAGCCGCCATTGCCGCGCGAACTGCTCGACGAACTCGGCCTGTCCGTGCGTCGCGGCGGCTTCGCCTGGCGCAATATCCCGCCCGCGTCCGTGTTCGTGTTCTCGCGCGCGCGCTCGGAACAGATGCGCGCCGTGCGCAAGTAATTCCTGCGGGATCGCCGGGATCGGCAAGCGGCCGTCTCTGGCCGCGCCGCTCGGTGGCCAAGCATCGCCCGGACGATGGATAATCGGCGGTCTCTCCTTCCGGGATTTCGCCATGAATGCTCCCACCCGCATCGACACCGCGCGCACGATCCGCGCGCCGCGCGGCAACACGCTGAGCTGCAAGAGCTGGCTGACCGAAGCCGCCTATCGCATGATCCAGAACAACCTGGATCCGCAGGTCGCCGAGAATCCGCACGAACTCGTCGTCTACGGCGGCATCGGCCGCGCCGCGCGCAACTGGGAGTGCTTCGATGCGATCTTGCGCGCGCTGCGCGAACTCAACGACGACGAGACCCTGCTGATCCAGTCGGGCAAGCCGGTCGGCGTGTTCCCCACGCATGCCGACGCGCCGCGCGTGCTGCTCGCGAACTCGAACCTCGTGCCGCACTGGGCGACCTGGGAGCATTTCAACGAGCTCGATAAAAAGGGACTGATGATGTACGGCCAGATGACGGCCGGCTCGTGGATCTACATCGGCTCGCAGG
>JAFEFQ010000238.1 GCA_018240505.1 Pseudomonadota bacterium | reverse complement strand
GCCGCGCCAGGTCGAGCGCCAGCGCGGCACCGACCATGCCGGCGCCGACGATGGCGACGTCGCGGATGCCGCGCCCACCCCCTCTCCTCCGAACGGCTGCATCGTTCGGGGGAGAGGGGGGGGGTGAGGGGGGCTCTTGATCTTCAACTTGCGCTGCCGCGGAAAGCGCCCCCTCACCCAACCCTCTCCCCCGCGGAGAGCTTGCGGGGGAGAGGGCTTTGCTCAACGCCAGTGCCGGCGCATGCCCGCGGAAACCCATACCGCGCGCGACGAACGCCTGCTTAAGCGGCGCAACGCGATCGATCGCGAGCAGGCCGAGCGAACGCAACGCCTTCAGCGGCAGCGCTTCGTTCGCCGTCCAGCGCGCAAGGCCGTCGCTCATCGCCGCGGTGCCTTCGCGATCTTCGCGGCGCTGTTCGACGTAGCGTCGCAGCAATGCCGCGTCGCCGGCATCGCCGTGCGCGCGCACCTGCGCAACCAGCAGCTCGGCCAGCGTCAACGCATCACGCAAGCCGAGGTTGAAGCCCTGCGCGCCGATCGGGTGGATCGTCTGCGCCGCATTGCCGACGAGCACGGCGCGCGGTGCCACCACGCGCTGCGCGACCACGCGTGCCAGCGGATACGAAACGCGCTTGCCGGGACGCGAGAACTTGCCGAGCCGGTAGCCGAAGCGTTCGTGCAGTTCGGCGAGGAATCCGGCGTCGTCGAGTGCTGCCACGCGCGCCGCATCGGGCGTCGGCACGGTCATGACGACGCCAGCGCGCCGCTCGGCCAGCGGCAGCAGCGCCACGGGGCCGGTCGCAGTGAAGCGTTCATACGCACAGCCGTCGAGCGCGCGCTCGGGCTGCACCGTCGCGACGAACGCGGTCTGCGCGTAGTCGACGTCGTCGGTGCCGATGCCGAGCGCGCCGCGCACGAACGAGGCGCTGCCGTCGGCGCCGACGAGCAGGCGCGTGCGCAGGCGCCGTTCGCCGTCGGCGCAGGCGAGCGTGGCGACGATGGCGCCGCCTGCGTCGGCGAACCCGGTCAGCTTCGCCGGTGCGAAGCGCGCGAGGTTCGTGCAGCGCTCCAGCCGCGCGAGCAGGCCGTTGCCGAGTTCGCGCGCCGGGCAGGTCGCGCCGAACGCGGCGAGGCCGTGCTCGGCCGCAGCGAGGCGCACCGCGCCGAATTCGCCGCGGCGGCTGACGTGCACGCGCCGGATCGGCGTCGTCTTCGCTTCGATCAGCGGCCACACGCCGAGCGCGTCGAGCGCGTTGACGCTCGCGCGCGCGAGCGCGAGGCTGCGCTCGTCGGGATTCGCATGCGGATTGACCTGCGCCGCCACGGCCTCGACCTGGGCGACGCGCAGGCCGCTGCCGTCGAGCGCGATGGCGAGGCTGGCGCCGACCAGGCCGCCGCCGACGATCAGCACGTCGAAGTCGGACGATTCGTCATTCATGCCGCGGATGATATGATACGAATCGGATTTCGGCCCGGTTTTCGCATCCGCGCCGACGCTTGAACCCGGAGACCGCCATGCAGCTCGACCCCCCTTCTTCCACCGTTTCGCCGCGCAGCCTCGTGCTGATCGCGATGATCGCATTCGCCGTCGTGATGCGCCTGGTCAACTATTTCGCCCCCGGCGCGTTGCCGTGGAACTTCACCCCGGTCGAAGCGATCGCGCTGTTCGGCGGCGCCTATTTCGCCGACCGCCGCCTCGGCGTCGCCGTGCCGCTCGCGGCGATGATCTTAGCCGACGTCGCCATCGCCACCACGCTGCCCGCCGCATGGGTGCGCGACTGGCTCGGCACCCTGCCGGCGGTCTACCTGTGCATCGCGCTGACCGCCGTCGGCGGCTTCGCCCTGCGCAACAAGGTGAGCGCGGTCAACGTCGCGATCGGCGCGTTCGCGAGCGCGGTGCTGTTCTTCGTCGTCACGAATTTCGCGACCTGGCTGGCCGCGCGCGCCGGCGCCGGCTCGGCCTGCACCGAAAGCCTCGCCGCCTGCTACGTCGCCGGCATCCCGTTCTTCAAGGGCACGCTGTACGGCACGCTGTTCTGGAGTGCCACGCTGTTCGGCGGCTTCGAGCTGATGCGCCGCCGCTGGCCGAGTCTGCAGCCGGCGCACGCCTGATCCGTTGCTGGCGCGAACGGTACCGGCGGAGTAGATTGCACGCATGGGCGCAAAAGCCGCGAAGCTCGATCCACTGATTTCGGAATTCGAAGACGCCGAAACGGCCGCGCGCTACGAAGCATGGTTGCGCGCGAAAATCGAAGCCGCGGCCACGAGCGACAAGCCGCGCGTCCCGCACGACAAAGTCATGGCGGAAATGCGCGCCCTGCTCAGATCCAAACGCAAGGCCCGCGATGGCGTCGGTTGAATGGAGCGAGGAAGCTCGCGCCGACCTGCTGCACATCTTGGACTACATCGGCGAGCGCAATCCCTGGGCCGCGGAACGGTTGGGCGATCGCATCGAACAAGCAACATCGCAGCTTCCGTATCATCCTTATTTGTACAAGCAGAGCGAGCGCGTTCCCGGCGCGCGCGAACTGGTGGTTCATCCGAACTACATCGTGTTCTACCGGGTGGCGGCGGTCATCGAGATTCTTCCCGTAAGTCATGGGCAATCGTCTTTCCAAAATCTACACGCGCACCGGCGACGACGGGCGAGCCGGGCTTTCGCGATCTGCCTTGAATGGCAGATCGCGCCGGCGAGCGCCCGCAGCAGGATGCGCAGGGATGGGTTGCTTGGCAAGGCCGGGATGGCCGAGCCTAGCAACACCGTCCGCGCGCGCAGCGCGCGAGTGCCGTCGTGGGTAACCGCCTCTCCAAAATCTACACGCGCACCGGCGACGACGGCACCACCGGCCTTGGCGACGGCACGCGCGTGGCCAAGGATTCGGCGCGCGTGGCGAGTTACGGCACGGTCGACGAACTCAACAGTGTGATCGGCGTGGTGCTCGCGCAGGCTGATCTTGGACAGAACGTTCCGGCGAACGTGCGCGAGACGCTGGTCCAGGTGCAGCACGACCTGTTCGATCTCGGCGGCGAGCTGTGCATTCCCGGCATGGCGATGATCCACGCCGGCGACATCGACCGGCTCGAAACCACGCTCGACGGCTTCAACGCCGACCTGCCCGCCCTCAAGGATTTCATCCTGCCGGGCGGCGGCGCCGCGGCGGCGCATTGCCACGTCGCGCGCACGGTCTGCCGGCGCGCGGAACGCGAGGTCGTCGCGCTCGCGCGCACGGAGGCGGTGCGCGCCGAAGCGATCCGCTACCTCAACCGCCTGTCCGATCTGCTGTTCGTGATCGCGCGCGTGCTCGCGCGTGCCTCGGGCCACGGCGAAGTGCTGTGGCAACACGAGCGCCGGAAGAAATAGAACCCGCTTTCAAATCCGCTGCGCTCGGTATTTCGGCACCGGGAGCGTGGAAGTCGGGACACCCAAGCCCTGCCATCTTCAACATTTCGCAGTGCGCTGTTTCCACGATCGGCTTTTCCGGCTGCAGGCTCTTACGCAGAACCTCGCCGCACCCTGTCTTCGATCCGGCGGCCAATATCCGCGTCGATGTTCTTCCAGTAGTCGAACGCACGTTCCAGAACCGGACTGCGCACGCCGCCGAGCAGGCTGCCGGCCACCTGGTCCACCAGCGCGTCGCGTTGCGCATCGTTGAACACTTCGCGCACCAGGATGCCGGGCTGGGTGAAATCGTCATCTTCCGCGTGCAGCGTGTAGGCCGAGCGCACCATCTCGCCGTCAGCTTCCCAGCCGTCCTCTGCCGGACCGGTGGTGTCGGCCCACGGACGGCCACCGCTGTTGGTGGCGTACACCGGAGCGGCGCCGCTGTGGTGATAGGCCATCGCGCCGTCGAACATGTAGGTGTTCATCGGCACCTTGGGTTGGTTCACCGGCAATTGGTGGAAGTTGGCGCCGATACGGTTGCGTTGCGCATCGTTGTAGGCGAATGAGCGCGCGAGCAACATCTTGTCCGGGGAGAGGCCAATGCCGGGAACCGTATTGCCCGGCGAGAAGGCGGCCTGTTCGATCTGGGCGAAAAAGTTCTCCGGGTTGCGGTTGAGCGTCAGCACGCCGACGGGGATCAACGGGTAATCCTTGTGCGACCAGGTCTTGGTCAGGTCGAACGGATTGAAGCGGTACGATTTGGCCGCCGCATACGGCATGACCTGCACCGACACGCGCCACTTCGGGAAGTCGCCGCGGGCGATCGCGTCGAACAGGTCGCGGCGGTGGAAGTCGGCATCCCGGCCGGCCACTTCCTGCGCCTGCGCATTGCTGAAGAATTCCATGCCCTGGACGGTATGGAAGTGGTACTTCACCCAGAACTTCTCGCCGGCGGCATTGATCCACATGTAGGTGTGCGAGCCGTAGCCGTTCATGTGGCGCCAGGTGCGCGGCAGGCCGCGCGCGCCCATCAGGTAGGTGACCTGGTGCGCCGTTTCCGGATTGTTGGTCCAGAAGTCCCATTGCATGTGGCTGTCGCGCAGGCCGGAGTCGGGCAGGCGCTTCTGGCTGCGGATGAAGTGCGGGAACTTCATCGGGTCGCGCACGAAAAAGACCGGCGTGTTGTTGCCGACCAGGTCGTAGTTGCCTTCGCTGGTGTAGAACTTGAGCGAGAACCCGCGCACGTCGCGCCAGGTGTCCGGGCTGCCCATCTCGCCGGCGACCGTGGAGAAGCGCAGCAGCGCATCCGTCTTCGTCCCGGGCTGCAACAGTGCGGCCTTGGTGTATCTGGAAACGTCCGCCGTGATCTCGAGCACGCCGAATGCCCCGGCGCCCTTGGCGTGCGGCTGGCGCTCGATCACCTTCTCACGATTGAAGTGCGCCATCTGCTCGATGAAGTGCACATCGTGCAACAGCAGCGGGCCGTTGGCGCCGATGCTGAGGGAGTTGCGGTCGCTGGGCGCGGGGGCGCCAGCGCCGGTCGTGGAACGTTCCTTCTTTGTGGATCCGGTCATCGCCATGCACCTCTTCTGCCTTGGGGGATATCCTGGGTCGCAAGCAACAAAGTCTGCAACCACGATCAACGAGAATGGTTAAGTATCCGTGAAGGCGACGGCGGCGAGTGAGGATTCGGTGAGCACATTTTCTGAACAGCTCAGTGGCATTTCAGGTGCGTGCGGAGCCCGGACCGCGAGGCAGGATGCCGGAGCGAACATTCGCGCAGCGAATGGCCCGCAGGGCGAGCCGTGGATGCGGCGAGCAATCCTCATGTACTCGACTGTACACTCCGGTTCGTGCGCTCCGCGCGCACCTGAGCCACCTTCGCTCGCGACGATTCGAAAAGGTTCCAGCACCCCATGCATCCGCTGCTTTACACGCACTCTTCCTGCCTGCGCCATTCGGCCGGCCCCGGCCATCCCGAATCGCCGGCGCGGCTGCAGGCCGTGCTCGAAGCGCTCGACCACGACCGCTTCGCGATGCTCGACCGCATCGAGGCGCCGCGCGCAACGCTGGAACAACTCAGCCGCGTGCACGCCGCCGCGCTGATCGACCTCGTCGCCGCGACCGCGCCGGCCGAGGGCTACGCGCAGCTCGATGCGGACACCGCGATGTCGCCCGACTCGCTCGAAGCCGCGCTGCGCGCCGCCGGCGCGGTCTGCGCCGCGGTCGACGCCGTGCTCGACGGCAGCGCGAGGCGTGCGTTCTGCGCCGTGCGCCCGCCTGGCCACCACGCCACGCGCGACGCGCCGATGGGATTCTGCCTGTTCAACAACGTCGCCGTCGGCGCCGCGCACGCGCTGAGCAAGGGACTCGCGCGCGTCGCGATCGTCGACTTCGACGTGCATCACGGCAATGGCACGCAGGACATTTTCTGGAACAGCCCGGGCGTGCTCTACGCCTCCACGCATCAGGCGCCGCTGTATCCGGGCACCGGCGCAGCGGACGAAACCGGCGTCGGCAACATCGTCAACGTGCCGCTGCCGGCCGCGTCGAGCTCGTTCGCCTTCCGCGAGGCCTGCCGCGAGGTCGTGCTGCCCGCGGTCGCACGCTTCCGTCCGCAACTCGTACTGATCTCGGCCGGCTTCGACGCGCACTACCTCGATCCGCTCGCCAACCTCAACCTCGGCGCGCCCGACTACGAGTGGATCACGCGCGAACTCGTCGACATCGCGCGCAAGCACGCGCATGGGCGCGTGATCTCGAGCCTCGAAGGCGGCTACAGCCTGACCGCGCTGCGCCAGTCGACGGCGGCGCATGTGGCCGCGCTGATCGACTGATCGCCGGCGCCGGCCGCCTCAATCGACCACGTCCGGCTCGAAGAAACTCCAGCGGATCTCGGGGAAGCGCTGCTTCATCGCCGCTTCGACCGTGTTGATCGCCTCGACCAGACCGCGACCGGAAAGATCACCGCGCACTTCCACCTTCACCGCGACCATGATCTCGCTGCCGAGCTGCAGGGTGATGAGGTTGAACACGTGCGCGATCTCGGGACGGGCGTCGAGGAAATCGCGGATCGCCGCGTTGGTCTCCGCGCCGGCGCTCTGCCCGACCAGCAGCGCCTTGACCTCGATCGCGACGAACACGGCGACGACGACGAGCAGCACGCCGATCGCGAGCGTGCCGACCGCGTCGTAGACCGGGTTGCCGGTCAGCACCGTGAGCAGCACGGCGAGCAACGCGAACGTGAGGCCGAGCAGCGCGGCCAGGTCCTCGCCGAAGATCACGATGAGTTCGCTCTGCCGGCTCTCGCGAAACCAGTGCCACAGCGAATGCGAACCGCGCGCCTTGTTGACCTCGCGCATGCAGCCGGCCATCGAGAAACTCTCGGCGACGATGCCGAACGCGAGCACGCCGATCGCCAGCCACGGCCACTTCACCGGCTCGGGCGCGCGCAGCTTGTGCAGGCCTTCGTAGATCGAGAACGCGCCGCCGACGCTGAACAGCAGCAGCGCGACGAGGAACGACCAGAAGTAGATTTCCTTGCCGTGGCCGAGCGGATAGTCGGGCGACGGCGGCGCCTTGGCCTGCTTCAGGCCGAGCAGGAGCAGCAACTGGTTGCCGCAGTCGGCCAGCGAATGCACGGCCTCGGCGGTCATCGCGCCCGAGCCGGTGACGACGGCCGCGACCGCCTTGGACACGAAGATCGCGAAGTTCGCGCCGAGCGCGTAGAAGATCGTTTTCAGCGAGTCGGCCTTGCCCGGCATGCGGTGGCTCCTCGGGTCACGATTTCGAACCGGCTGCTTGCGCGACGGCATCGAGGCCGGCCTGCAGGCGTTTGCTCAGCCCTGCGCGCGCGAGCGCATAGGAGCGCTGCACGAACTCGCCGATCTTCGCGCGCGCGAAGCGCTCCGGCTCGGCGATCGACACCCAGAACGCGCGTGCCATGTACGCGGCGGGCACGATGCCGGGCTGGTCGGTCAACTCGAGGAAGCGCTCGGCCTCGACCTTGAACGAGATGCGTCCGCGGTGCGGGCCGTGCAGGCAATAGACGGCGAACATCTTGCCGGCGACGGTGAAACAAAGGTCGTCGTCCCACTTGACCGCACTGGCGACGCCGGGCCAGTCCCTGCTGAGCGCTTTCAGTTCCGTTTCATTCATGGTGCAATGTCGAAAGGCGCGAAATGACGGGGACCATGCGCACGCCGCGTGAACAGCGGGTCATCTTGCTGAATCATTTCGGCGGAATTAGGTGGGCTGCTCCAAATCGAACGCCCAAGATGCGCCCATGAATACTGTAGCAAATCTGCGCAATCTCGCCGAGCGTTGGGCCCTGCCGCGCCATGGGCGAGGCGTGCGTCCGCCTCCGCGTCGCAGCGAGCGGCGCACGCCGCAGCGCGGCGCCGACGGCGGCGGCGAGCGGCTGACGTCGCGCGACGGCACGCCGCTGGTGCTGCGCCAGATCCGGCCGGACGATGTCGAGGCGCTGCAGCGTTTCTTCCACCGCCTCACGCCCGAGGAAGTGCGCCTGCGCTTCCTGCACCCGCTCAACGAACTGCCCGATGCGTTCGCGCACCAGCTCTGCGAACTCGATCCGGCGGTCGCTTTCGCCTGGCTGCTGGCCACGCCGGACGATCCGGCGCATCCCGACCTGCCGATCGAGATCCACGCCGTCGCGCGCGCGCACCTCGACCCGGTACTGGACCAGGCCGAATACGCGATCGTCGTCGAAGGCCGTTTCGCGCGCCAGGGATTCGGCAGCCTGCTCATGCGGCGCGTCATCGCCTCGGCGCGCAAGCTCGGCGCGACCGAACTGTGGAGCGACGTGCTGCTCGAGAACGGCGCGATGCTCGACCTGTGCGCGAAGCTCGGTTTCGAGCGCGGCATGTCGCTCAACAATCCGGGCGTCGTGCGCGTCAGCCTCGCGCTGTAACGCGCGAACGTTACTCCGCGGCTGCCGCCGTCGGTCGCCCCTGCGCGCGGTAGACCACGCCGCCTTTCATCACGAAGTCGACGTGCCGCAGCAGCGCCGGCTCGGCGAGCGGATCGCCGCCCACGGCGACGAGATCGGCATAGCGGCCCGGCTGCAGCGAGCCGACGCGGTCGCCCGCGCCGATGAGGTCGGCCGCGTTGCGCGTCGCGGCGAGAATCGCCTGCTGCACGCTCATGCCGTTCGCGATCAGCAGCGCGAATTCCCCGGTGTGGTCGCCTTCACCAATGTCGGTGCCGTAGGCGATCTTCACGCCCGACTTCAGCGCCAGCGGCAGGTTCTTCTTCGGCAGCAGGTCGTTGGCCAGTTCCTTCTGCGCGGTGCCGGGCGGCAGCAGCTCGGGATGCTCCCGCGCGACCTTGTAGAACACCTCGTACACGGTCAGCGTCGGCACGAGGTACGTGCCCTTGTCCTTCATCAGCGCAAACGTCTGCGCGGTTGCGAACGAGCCGTGCTCGACCGAATCGACGCCGGCGCGCACCGCGTTCTCGATCGCGCCGGCCGGATAGATGTGCGCGGCGACCTTCATGCCGAGCGCGTGCGCGGCGTCGACCGCGGCGCGGATTTCATCGACGGTCATCGTCTGCGCGCGCGGATCGTCGCCGGTCGAGGCGATGCCTCCGGACGGCATCAGCTTGATCAGGTCGGCGCCGCGGCGCTTGTGCTCGCGCACGCGCAGGCGCGCCTGGTCGGGCGAGTCGACGAGACCGTTGTCCCAACCGGCGCGCGCGAGTTTCGGATCGAGGCCGTTGTGCAGGTCGCCGTGGCCGCCGGTCGGGCCCAGCGCTTCGAGCGCCACCCACAGGCGCGGTCCCGGCGTCTTGCCCGCGTTGATCGCCTCGCGCAAGGCCACCGTCTCGTCGCCGCCACCGACATCGCGCGCGCCGGTGAAGCCCTGCTGCAGCATCTGCCGCGCGAACAGCGCCGCGTCGAAGGCGCGATCGATGTCGGAATGGGTCAGCCAGTCCTCGATGGCGTTCGTGCGGCTCGGCAGTTTCGCGGCCACGTGCACGTGGCAATCGATGAAACCAGGCAGCACGGTCGCCTTCGACAGATCGATCACTTCCGCGCCGTCCGGCGCCTTGAAACCGGGTTCGATCGCGACGATGCGGTCGTCATGGATGAGCAGCGATACTTCGCGTCGCGGCGCCGCGCCGCTGCCGTCGATCAGCGCGCCGGCGTGGACGACGATGTCCTTCGCCAGCGTGAAGGAACTGGCGAGTAGAAGCAACGCGGCAGCGAACGGCATGCGACGGATCATGATGCGACCAACCTCGAAAAGGATTTGCAAAACCCCGATCGCCACTCTAGCGCGTGGAGCGCGCGGATGCGATGCGATAGCGGCCATCCTTCACCGTTATCCGCGGCAGCGCACGCTCGCGTTCGAACAAGGCATACGCGGGCGCAAGCTCGCGCCAGAACGCGTGCCACGGCGAGTCCGCGGCAGCGGCGAGCGCGACCTCGGTGGGGTGAAACGGGAAGATGTGTACGTCGAATGCGCCCTGCCCGGCGCGCAATGCCGCCGCGGCCAGCGCGTAGATTTGCTCGATGCCCGCATCGCCCATCGCGTAGCAGCCGATCGACTCGCAGCCGCCGTGCACCATCAGCGCGCTGCCACTGCGGCCATGCGCGCGGTCGTATTCGTTCGGATAACCGAGGTTGAAGGCGAGATGGTATTTGCTCGACGGATTGAGCTGGCGCGGCGCGACCGAATAGAAGCCCTCCGGCGCCTGGTTGTCGCCCTCGCGCCGCTTCGGCCCGAGGTTGCCGGAGAACTTGCACACCGGATAGCTGCGGAAAAGCGCGAATCTTCCGTCATCGGCGCGCAGCCACAGTTCGAGCTCGGCCTCGCGCTTTAAGATGCGCACGAACACCGGGGCGCCGTAGCGCAGATGCCTAGCCGCGAGATCGCGTTCGAGCGCCGGCCGCACGCGCGCCTCCGCCTCGCGCGCTCGCGCGGAGTCGGGAATGGAATCGGCGGCGGCGGGCACGGAGGTCATCCCGGGGATCGACGCGAACAAAATCGGACGGCGCGGAGCAGGCGGCGAGAATACCCTGTCGCAACACAGCGGGTCACGCGCGTACTCCCGCCTTCGCATATTCGACCGGCGTGCGTCCGACGATCTTCTTGAAGTCGCGGATCAGGTGGGCCTGGTCGGAGTAGCCCAGGTCGAGCGCCAGCGCGGCCCAGTCGCAGGCCGCGCCGGCGTCGATGCGCGCCACCGCTTCGTGCAGGCGATAGCGCTGGATCAGCCACTTGGGGCTGGCGCCGACGTAGTCGCGGAACAGCCGCTGCAGCGTGCGCGGGGTCAAGCCGGATTCCGTCGCCACCTGCTCGATGCGCGTGATGTCGCGGTCGCCGGCAATGCGCCCGGCAATGCCGGCGACGAGGTCGACCACGGGATCGTCGCGCACGCCGAGGCCGCGCAGGAACGATTCGTAGATCTCGACCGCGGCGTGATGGTCGGCGGCGGCGAGCACGTCGCGGCCGAGATCGCGGGCGCACTCGCCGAATACCTCGTGCGCGGCGCGCACGCAGTCGGCATGGGCGCTGACCGGCCCGTCGACGAACGGGCGGAAACCGCCGACGCGGAACTTGATCGCGAAGACGCGGCCATGGCCCGGCGCGAACCGGCGCGTCCAGCGCCGCGTCGCCGGACCGCCTATCGTCGCCTCGTCGTTCTCGGCGACGAGATGGACGACCGGATGCGGAAGCGTCTCGCGGACACAGGGCTCATCGAGCGTCCAGTCGACGGCCCAGTAGTGTTCGACGAACTGCGCCAGGTCCGGCGACGGCCAATAGCGGGCATGACGAAACCCCTTGGCATCGAGCCGTGCATGCAGGGCACCGCGCAGTTTGATCGGCTTGATTCTCGCCATGTCGCGTTTTTTCAATCAGGTCCGATCAAGGCCAGCTAGCATCGTCTTCGAAGCGGCGATTCGCGTCGCAACGGGAAACCGCGATGCGCACATCCCTCTTCTGCCTGATCGCACTGACCTTGCTTGCCGGCCCGACTCGATCCAGCATCGGCCAGACCCTTCCCCGCCATCCCGATACGAACCCAGGAGCGACGATGAAACATCATGCCAAAGGCGCATTCGACGTGACACTGCAACAGCTCGAAGCGTACAACAAGAACGAAGGCGCGGGCCTCGGCCGCATGGCCATCGACAAGCAATTCCACGGCGAGCTGGACGCGACGAGCCGGGGTGAGATGCTGCACGCCGGCAGCGCCAAGGGCTCAGGCGGTTACGTCGCCGTCGAGCGCGTGACCGGGACACTCGGCGGCAGGCGCGGCAGCTTCGCCCTGCAGCACAACGCGACGATGACGAACGGCGTGCCCTCGCTCAACATCATCGTCGTGCCGGGCTCGGGCACCGGCGAACTCGCCGGGCTCGACGGCACGATGAAGATCATCATCGAAGCCGGAGGCAAGCACTACTACGAGTTCGACTACGCCCTCGACGCGGGTTGACGCGACGGGTGCGGCATGGTTGCGGCCGGGTCTTCGTTGTCGATATAGTCAGTCGACTATATCGAGCCAGTCCCGCGCCAGCCTCCGCACATGAGAAAATTCTTCGGAACCGTCGCGATCGGCGTACTCTGCGCCGCCGCGGCACCTGCGGCGGAAACGCCCGCAACGGAAACGACGCCGCTCGGCGTGGTCGAAGTCCTCGGCGCGAGTCCGTCCCCGCTCCCGGCCGGCGCCGAAGTCGTGAGCATCGACACGATCGAAGCGCTCGGCCGGCGCAACGTCGCCGAGGCGCTCGATCTCCTGCCCGGCGTCACGCGCCAGAACTTCGGCCAGCGCCGCGACACGCTGATCAACCTGCGCGGTTTCGACTCGCGCGAGGTCACGCTCTACGTCGACGGCGTGCCGGTCTACGTCCCCTACGACGGCAACCTCGACCTTGCCCGCCTCGGCGTGGAGGATCTCTCGCAGATCGTCGTGACCAAGGGCCTGACCTCGGTGCTGTACGGACCGAACGCGCTCGGCGGCAGCATCAATCTCGTCAGCCGGCGGCCGCAGGCGACACTCGAAGGCCGCGCCTATGCCGGCTTCGACGTCGACCGTTCCGGCGACCTGCCCGCGTATCGCGCCGGCGGACGCGTGGGCACGAATCAGGGCACTTGGTACGCGCAGGCGACGGCTTCGTGGGAAGACGCCGACTACTACGTATTGCCGGGCGGCTATCCCTACTCGAAGAACCAGCCCAATGGCCGGCGCGCGAATTCGGCGAGCCGCGACCTCAATCTCTCCGGCAAGATCGGCTGGACGCCGAACGCGACCGACGAGTACGCACTCGGCATCTATCGCGTCCACGACGCCAAGCAGACGCCGCCCTATGCGGGCAGCGCGGCCGGGGTCGCCGCGCGCTTCTGGCGCTGGCCGTACTGGGACAAGGACGGCGCCTACCTGATCACGCGAACGCGCCTGGGCGACTCAGCGACCTTGCGCGTACGCGCCTACTACGACACGTTCCGGAACGAACTCGATTCGTACGACGACGCAACGTATACGACGATGAAGCGGCCGTACGCATTCAGGAGCATGTACGACGACCACACCTACGGCGCCAACGCCGATTTCGAGCAACCGTGGTCGGACAATCAGGTCACGCGCATCGCCGTGCACGCGAAGCAGGACATCCATCGCGAACAGAGCTCCGCGATCGCACCATGGGCGACCTTCAAGGACCGCACCTTCTCCGCCGGCGTCGAGCACGAGTGGCGTCCCGACGCGCGCTGGACGCTGACGCCCGGCGTGTCGTGGAACGAGCAGCAGGGCCAGCGCGCGGAAAATCTGCTCGCGAACAACCAGATCGTTCCGTTCGCGGTGCACGACGACACCGCGGTCAACGGCCAGGTCGCGGCGACGTTGCAGATGACCGAAGACGTGCAGCTCTATGGCGGCATCAGCCGCAAGACGCGCTTTCCGACGATCAAGGATCGCTACTCGTACCGTCTTGGCACGGCGATCCCGAATCCCGCGCTGAAGCGGGAGGAAAGCAACAACGTCGAGATCGGCGTGAAAGGCGTCGCCGGCGCGCTGCACTACCAGGCCGCTTTGTTCAACAGCGAATTGCAGGATGCGATCCAGGCGGTGACGATCGCGCCGACGCTGTGCGCCTCGCCGCCGTGCGCACAAAACCAGAACATCGGCGACGCGCGCCATCGCGGCGTCGAGCTGGCGGGCAGCTACGCGTTCAACGCCAGCCTGACGCTGCGGGCGAACTACACCTGGCTCGACCGCAAGAACATTTCGCAGCCCGCCGTGCGCCTGACGGATACCCCGCGCGAGAAACTTTTCGTGTCGCTCGACTACGCGTTCGCGCCGCACTGGAATGCGCTCGTCTCGTCCGACACCGAGAGCAAACGCTACACGACGAGCGACGCGAAGCGCATCGCGGGCGGATTCACGCGCGTCGATGCGATCGTGCGCGGCTCGCTCGCGGACTGGTTCGATCTCAGCTTCGGCGTGCGCAACGCGCTTGACCGCCTGTACGCATATCAGGAAGGATTCCCGGAGCCGGGACGCACGTTCTTCTGCGAAATCGGCAAGACCTTTTGAGGAGGACCCGGACCATGCACCATCGCATTGCACTCATCCTGCTGACGATCACCGCAGGCGCGGCGCCGGCCGCCGAAGAAATGCCGGCCGCCAAGCCGGCGTGTGCGGCCGAGGTTGCGCCCTCCGGGGCATTGGCCCCGTGGAGCAGCCCTGCTGCGGTCACGGCCGGCAGCGAACCCGCCAAGGCTCCGCCCCTGACTGCCGGCAAAGCCGCCAGCGTGACACTGCTGCCCACGCCCGACGTGCACTACGCGCTGCGCCCGGAGAAACCGGGCGGCTCGGTCAGCTACGGCGGTCTGCTCGGGTTGGACGTCGCGCAGGCGGGCACGTATCGCATCGCGTTGAGCACGGCCGCGTGGATCGACCTCGCCGGCAAGGACGGCGCGCTGCGCTCGGTCGCGCATGGCCATGGTCCCGACTGCACCGGCATCCGCAAGATGGTGGACTACGTCGTGCCCGCGGGTCACTACACCCTGCAGATTTCCGCCAACGGCACGCCGCGGATCAACGTTCTCGCCGTAGCGGAGAAATGAGGCGCGGCGGTATCCTGGTCGCGCTGGCGCGGCTCGCGCTTGGCGCCGCCTGCGTCATCGGCGGATACGCTTGCGCAGCCGGCGACGAAGCGGCGACGGCGGCCCGCGTCGAACTTGGACGCCGTCTGTTCTACGACGCCGACCTGTCGCGCGACGGCACGATGTCCTGCGCCACGTGCCACGAGCAGCGCCACGGCTTCACCGACAGCAATCGCAGCCATCCCGGCGTGACCGACGAACCGGGCCGCCGCAATATTCCTGGCCTCGCCAACGTCGGCGAGCTGTCGCCGCTGACCTGGGCCGATCCGCGCCTGGCCACGCTCGAAGCGCAGATCGCCGTCCCGATCCTCGGCACGCATCCGGTGGAAATGGGCATGGCCGGGCAGGAGCCGGAAATCGCGCGCCGCCTGCGGCGCGACGCCTGCTATCGCCGGATGTTCGCCGCGGCATTTCCCGGCGGCGCCGATGCGATCGGTTACCCCAACGTCGTGCGCGCGATCGCCGCGTTCGAGCGCACGCTGGTGGCGTACGGCAGCAATTACGACCGCGGCCATCTGTCCCTCGATGCCGTGGCGGGCCGCAGGATATTCGACCGCGACTGCGCGAGCTGCCACGCAGGCAAGCTGTTCACCGATCTTGCCTTCCATCGCCTGGGCGCGGTCGATGCGAACGCCGCGGATCAGGGCCTGTTCGAGGTCACCGGCAACGACGCCGATCGCGGCAAGTTCCGCACGCCGTCGTTGCGCAACCTGTCGGTGACCGCGCCGTACCTGCACGACGGTTCCGCACGCACGCCGGGCGATGCGATCGCGCGTCACGGCCTGCACTATCCGGCCGACACTTTGCACGCACTCGAAGCGTTTCTCGAGGCGCTGACCGACCGCGATTTCCTGACCAACCCCGCCTTCAGCCTGCCCGCAACGGCATGCGGGCGTCCGCTATAAAAATGGCAATCAGGCGTTGCGCGCCAGTTCCGCCGCCACTTCCTTCGCCGCCGCGAGCGTCTTCGCCACGTCTTCGTGCGTATGCGCGGTGGAAACGAACAGGTTCTCGTAGGCGCCCGGATGGAACAGCACGCCGCGCGCCAACATGCCGCGCCACCAGACATCGAAAATCTTCTGGTCGGCGTGGCGCTCGGCGTCGCGGTAGTTGTGGATCGGCGCGTCCGCGAACCAGACCTGCATCAACGGGCCGATGCCGACGACGTAGGCCGGCAGGCCCGCGTCCTTCAGCACTTTTTCCAGGCCGAAGCGCAACGCGTCGGACACCGCATCGAGCTTCGCATGCAGCCCCGGCGTGTTGAGTTCGTCGAGCGCGGCGTTGGCCGCGGCGATCGCGATGCCGTTGGCGCTGTAGGTGCCGGCCATCGACACCGTGCCATTGGCGACCAGCGCCATGATGTCGGCGCGGCCGCCCATCGCCGCGACCGGGAAGCCGCCGCCGACGCCCTTGGCGAACACCGACAGGTCCGGCTTGATGCCGAGGCGGCCCTGCGCGCCCGCGAGGCCGAGGCGGAAACCGGTGATGACTTCGTCGAAGATCAGCACGATGCCGTGCTTGAGCGTCAGCTCGCGCATCGCCTCGAGATAGCCGGGCTGCGGCAGGATGCAGCCGGTGTTGCACATGACCGGCTCGGTCAGCACGGCGGCGATGTTGTCGCCTTCGCGCGCGATCGTGTCGGCCAGCGCCTGCGCGTCGTTCCACGGCAGGATGATCAGGTTTTCCTCGACGCCCTTCGGCATGCCCGGGCCCTGCGCCACCGGAATCGGGTGATTGTCGGGGCCGGCCTTGGCGATGTTCGGATGCTTGCTCCAGTACACGCCGTCGGAGAAGCCGTGGTACATGCCCTCGAAGCGGATGATCTTGTTGCGTTTGGCGAATGCGCGGGCGAGGCGCGTCGCGTAGAGCACGGCCTCGGTGCCGGTGTTGCACAGGCGCACCATGTCCACGCTCGGCACCGCGTCGACGATCTTCTGCGCGAGGCGCGCCTCGTCCGCGGTCGGCAGCGCGAACACGGTGCCGCGCTGCTGGATGAAATCGACCACGGCCTGGGTCACGCGCGGCGGGCGGTGGCCGAAGATCATCGGGCCGAGGCCGAGCAGGTAGTCGATGTAGACGTTGCCGTCGACGTCGGTGAGGCGCGAACCCTCGCCCTTGTCCACGAACAGCGGGTATGGATTCCAGCCCGACCAGGTCGCGCGCGCGGTGCTGTTGACGCCGCCCGGGATGAGCTTGCACGCGGCTTCGAACAGCTTGCCGCTGCCGGAGGTATCGATGCCGGCGATGAGTTGGGTGTTGGACATGGATGAATCTCGAAGGGAAAATGTTTCTTTCGTCATCCCCGCCATGACTGGGTCGACGGCATGGGATTTGCGGAAAAGTCTAAGCCGAAACCACGTTCGGCAACGGTGCCGCTGGCGGACGGCTCACGGCGGCCAATTTCCCCGAGGCCAGCGCCGGCAACAGCGCAAGCGCCTCGGCGAAGTCCTTGATCGGCGCGTGCGCGATGTTCTTCGCGCGGCAGTAGTCGATGAGCTTGCCCTTGGCAAAGACGAAATCGGCCGACTCGGCGACGCAGAAATCGGATGCGCCGTCGCCGATCATCAGCACCCGACTGCGCGAACCCTGAGCCTTGGCGTTGACCGTGCACTTGCAGGTACCGCTGTTGGCGCGACAGGTCGCGCTCGAATTCGGGAAACCGAGGCGCCAGCGGCGATCGCCGATCTGCTCGAGCCGATTCGCGGTCACGTGCAGATAGTCGAAATCGTAGTGCTGCAGGATGAAATGGATCGCGTAGTCGAGCCCGTCGCTGAGGATCTCGATCGGCATGCCGTGCGCTTTCGCGTAGGCGACGAACGCGGCGAAGCCCGGATCGATCGCGCGCTCGGTCAGGTGTTTGTCGAGTTCGGCGCGGCTCATGTCGAGCAGGGCGACCTGCCCGGCCATGCACTCGCGCGAGCCGATGCGGCCGGCCTTCCATTCGTCTTCGAGCTTTTCCCAGCCCGGCTTGCCGAAGCGCTCGAGCAGGGTATCGGTGGTGTCCTCGACGGAAATCGTGCCGTCGAAGTCGCAAAGCAGGGTCCAGTCGGACACGGAGTAACCTCGGGGATACGGGAATCGGGGCGCTTTTGAATTATGGGCACCTCGAAAAACCTGCTGCGCTCGACAATTTGCGCGCCGGCGGTGCTCGGAATCCTCATGTACTGCTATGTACACTCCGGTTCCTGCGCTCCGGCGTCGCGCAAATTCTCTTCGCTCGCTACGGTTTTTCGAGGCGCCCTTACGTAAGTCCGCGCCAGGCCGGCATTTTAGTGCCCGCGGCCCGCGCGCGGAAGCGGCGACGCCGAAAAACGGTCATTTTCTACAGCACGCATTAAGGTTTTCTGCACGGCGCAACGGCGAAGTCGGCTCAGGCGGCTTCGCGCACCGTGTCGAGAAAGGCGCCGCCGTAGCGTTCGAGCTTGGCCGCGCCGACGCCGCTGATTGCGCCGAGTTCGTCCGCGTCTCGCGGGCGCGCACGCAGCATCTCGAGCAGGGTCGCATCGTGGAAGATCACGTAGGCCGGCACGCCCTGCTCGCGCGCGAGGCGCGCGCGCGTCGCGCGCAGCGCGTCCCACAGCGGCGCCTCGTGCGGCGCGATGTCCAGGCTCTGGCGCGTGCGCTCGCCGCGCGCGGCCTTGCGCGTGACGCGGCGCTCCTCGCGGCTCGCCGGCTTGCGCAGCGATACGCGGGTTTCCCCGCGCAGTACGCCGCGCGCACTCTGGGTCAAGCGCAGCACACCATAGCCGTCGGCATCGGTCGCGAGCAGGCCGTTGGCGACGAGTTGGCGGAAAATCGCGCGCCACTGGCGCTCGTCGAGACCGGCGCCGATGCCGAAGACGCTGAGGCGGTCGTGGGCCAGCGAGCGCACGCGCTCGTCGTCGACGCCGCGCAGCACGTTCGTCAGATGACCGACACCGTAGCGCTGCCCCGTGCGATAAACACAGGACAACGCCTTCTGCGCGAGTTCGGTACCGTCGAAGGCAACGGGCGGGCTCAGACAATTGTCGCAATTTCCACAATTATCATTTTCCGCTTTCTCGCCGAAATAGGCGAGCAGATGGCGGCGCCGGCAGGTCGAGATTTCCGCGTAGCCGAGAAGCGCGTCGAGCTTGGCGCGTTCGACGCGCTTGCGCTCCTCGCCCGATTCGGACTGGGCGATGAACTGCGCGAGCGTCACGACGTCGCCGAGCCCGTAACACATCCACGCCTCGGCCGGCAGGCCATCGCGGCCGGCGCGACCGGTTTCCTGATAGTACCCTTCGAGGCTCTTGGGCAGGTCCACGTGGGCGACGAAACGCACGTCGGGCTTGTCGATGCCCATGCCGAACGCGATCGTGGCGCACATGACGATGGCGTCTTCGCGCAGGAATCGTTGCTGGTTGCGCGCGCGCGTGCCCGCATCCATGCCGGCGTGATACGGCAGCGCAGCGATGCCCTGCTCGCAGAGCCATGCCGCCGTTTCCTCGACCTTGCGCCGCGACAGGCAGTAGACGATGCCCGACTCGCCCTGGTGCTGGCCGAGGAAATCCTTGAGCTGGCGCCGGGAATTGTCTTTTTCCACGACGCGATAAAGTATATTTTTTCGATCGAAGCTCGAGACGAACTGGCGCGCGCCGCCGAGATTCAGGCGTTCGACGATCTCGCGGCGCGTCGGCGCGTCGGCCGTCGCGGTCAGGGCAATGCGCGGAATGTCGGGAAAGCGCTCGTGCAGGATCGTGAGCTGTCGATACTCGGGGCGGAAATCGTGGCCCCACTGCGAGACACAGTGCGCCTCGTCGATCGCGAACAGCGCGACCTTCGTCTTCGCGATCAGGTCGAGGCAGCGTTCGCTCAGCAGCCGCTCGGGGGCGACGTAGAGCAGTTTCAGCCTGCCGGCGGCGAAATCGCGCTCGACCTCGGACTGCGCACGCGCATCGAGGCTGGAATTGAGGAACGCCGCGGCGACGCCGAACTGGCGCAGCGCCTCGACCTGGTCCTGCATCAGCGCGATCAGCGGCGAGACGACGATCGCCGTGCCGTCGCGCAGCAACGCCGGGATCTGGTAGCACAGCGACTTGCCGCCGCCGGTCGGCATCAGCACGAGCGCATCGCCGCCGCCCGCGACCTGCGCGATGATCGCCTGCTGCTCGCCGCGGAAACCGGCATAACCGAAAACGCGATGGAGAATGTCGAGCGCGGATGTTGCCATGCGACGAATTTTACCAGTCCCCGCGTTTCAAACGACGGCGCACGCGGCTGCGCTTCCGCCGCCACGCGGTTTTGGCTAATGTAGCGCTCCGCCACATCGCATCGAGTCCGCTCCATGGCCCGTCTGCTTCGAGTTGCCGCTCTCGCCGTCGTTCTCGTCTCGCTCGCCGGCTGTTTCGGCGGCGGAGTCAAGCACCCGATCAATCCGCCGAACGCGTCGATCCAGTTGCTCGAGGTGCAGCCGGACGGGCGCTGGAAGCTGTCGATCCGGCTCGAGAACTTTTCCGACAAGACCGTGCATTACTCGACGCTCAAGGCCGAACTGCGCGTCAGCGGCATCGAAGCCACGCAACTGGACCTGAAACCGGAAATGGACATCCCCGGCCTCAACGCCGACATCGTCGAAACCACGATCTCGCCGGGCAGCGACCTGCAGAAGGCGTTCGCGCTCGACGTGAAGGCGCCCGGCGGCGCGGCATACGAACTCAAGGGCACGATCGGCGTACCCGCCGCGGACAAGGACTTCAAGTTCGAACACAGGAGCCGGCTGTCGCCGGTGCCCGGCATCCCGAACCAGTACCGCTGACGCATCCGGCATCTCGAAAATATACAAGTACACAGGAACGATTCCATGACCCGTTACGCCGCACCGCTTGCCGACATGCGCTTCGTGCTGTTCGACCTGCTCGACGTCGAAAAGCAATATGCACGCCTGCCCGGAGGCGAAGCCGCGACGCGCGATACGCTCGACGCGATCTTCGACGAGGCGGCGAAATTCAGCGAGCAGGTGCTGGCGCCGCTCAACGCGAGCGGCGACGAGGAAGGCTGCACGCTGGACAAGGCGACCGGCAACGTGACCACGCCGAAGGGCTTCAAGGAGGCGTACAAACAATATGTCGACGGCGGCTGGAGCAGCCTCAACGCACCCGAGGCCTACGGCGGCCAGCATCTGCCCGAATCGATCGGCGCGCCGATCAAGGAAATGCTCGACTCGGCCAACCTGTCCTGGGGCAACTTCCCGCTGCTCTCGCACGGCGCCTCCGAGGCGCTGCGGCTGCACGGCGAGGAATGGCAGCGTGTCGCCTTCTTGAAGCCCATCGTCGAGGGCCGCTGGACCGGTACGATGTGCCTGACCGAGCCGCATTGCGGCTCCGACCTCGGCCTGCTGCGCACGCGTGCGGAACCCAATCCCGATGGCACCTACCGCATCAGCGGCACGAAGATCTTCATCACCGCGGGCGAGCACGACCTGACCGAGAACATCGTCCACCTCGTGCTCGCGCGCCTGCCCGACGCGCCCGCGGGCGTCAAAGGCATCTCGCTGTTCATCGTGCCGAAGTTCAAGGTCGATCGCGACGGCAGGATGGGCGCACGCAACGCGGTCGCCTGCGGCGCGATCGAGCACAAGATGGGAATCAAGGCCTCGGTCACCTGCGTGATGAACTTCGACGCGGCCGAGGGCTACCTGATCGGCGCGCCGAACAAGGGGCTCAACGCGATGTTCACGATGATGAACACCGCGCGCCTCGCGGTCGGCATCCAGGGGCTCGGCCTGATCGAACGCGCCTACCAGATATCGCTCGCCTACGCTCGCGAACGCCTGCAGGGCCGCTCGCTGAGCGGACCGAAGTTTCCGGACAAGCCGGCCGACCCGCTCGTCGTGCACGCCGACATCCGCCGCATGCTGCTCACGCAGAAGGCGTTCGCCGAGGGCACGCGCGCGCTGAGCTACTACGCGGCGAGCCTGGTCGATCTGGTCGAGCGCTCGCCCGATGAAGCCGAGCGCAAGCGCGCGGACGAACTGCTCTCGTTCCTGATCCCGATCGTCAAGGCTCTGCTGACCGAAGCGGCGAACGAGTGCGCCTACCACGCCGTGCAGATCCACGGCGGCCACGGCTACATCCGCGAGACCGGCATCGAGCAGTTCGCGCGCGACGCGCGCATCACGACGATCTACGAGGGCACGACCGGCATCCAGGCGCTCGATCTGCTCGGGCGCAAGATCCTCGCCACGCAGGGCGTCGGCCTGCGCCATTTCCTCGAGGAGATCGGCGCGTTCTGCAAGGCGCAGGCAGGCAACGCGGCGCTCGCCGAATTCATCGGCCCGCTGGCCAAGGCCGCGCAGGAATGGGGCGACCTCACCCTCGCGCTCGGCAAGCGTGCGATGGCGAACGCCGATGAAGTCGGCGCCGCCGCGGTCGATTACCTGTTCTATTCGGGCTACGTCGCGCTCGCCTACTTCTGGACGCGCAGCGTCGCCGCGGCCGAGGCATCGAAGCAATCCGCAGACTTCAAGGCCGCCAAGCGTCACACCGCGCGCTTCTACTTCGCCCGCATCCTGCCGCGCACGCTCACGCACAAGGCCGCGGTCGAGGCCGGCAGCGACAGCCTGCTCGCGATGCCGGACGCCCTGTTCGGATAGTATTTGCAGTCAGCAGCACCACCCGCTTCGCCATGAACGACAACGCGCCGGAAACCGAAGTCCACATCCGCCTCGCCCATGCGGACGACGACGAATTCATCCTCGCGCTCGCGCGCCGCTTCGCCGAGTTCGAACTGCCGCCGTGGCGCAAGCGTGGCGAAACGCTGGCCGGCATCGAGCGCGACATCGAACATCATCTGCGCACGCTGCCGCCGGCGTCGCACCTGTACGTCGCGGAAAGCGAAGACGCGGAGCCGCTCGGCTTCCTGCATCTGCAGACGCGCAAGGATTTCTTCACCGGCGCGCTGAACTGCCATATCGCCGACCTCGTCGTCGATGCCGCGCACGAGGGCCGCGGCGTCGCCGGCGCGATGCTGCGCTTCGCCGACGCATGGGCGAAGGAGCACCGCTGCCGTTTCCTCACCCTCGGCGTGTTTCCGAACAACGAACGCGCGCGCAAGCTGTACGAGCACCACGGCTTCGGCGTCGAAATATTGAGCATGGTGAAGCCGGTCAGGCAATGAGTGTCCCGAGTCCCGCCGTCATCGAGGCCATGCAGCGCGCATCGGCCCTGCTTCAGGCGCGCAACTTCGTGGCCGCGCGCGATCTGCTCGCGCACGTTTTGCAGGCGACACCGGATTTCGCCGAGGCGCATCGTCTGCATGCCGGCGCATTGCTTGCCCTCGGCGACGGCGCAGGCGCCGAGCGCTCGCTGCGCCAGGCCGTGGCCTCCGATCCGGGCTGGGCGCCGGCGCAGGCGGCGCTGGGCGAATTGCTGGTCGACACCAGCCGCTACGCCGAAGCCGAACAGGCGCTGCGGCGCGCACTGGCCGGCAATCGCCCTTTTGCGCGCGCGGCACTCCTGCTCGCCAGCCTGCTGAACCAGCAACACCGCTTCGCGGACACGCTGCTGTCCACGGCAGCGTTTGCCGACGATGCGCGGGCCGATCCGAACCTGCTGCATCAGTACGGCGTCGCCCTCAACAAACTCGAACGCCACGAGGAAGCCGCGAAGGTCTATCGCCGGGTCGTCGCGGCCTTGCCCGGCAACGCCAATGCCGAGTTCCATCTCGCCGTCACGCTCGAGGCCGCAGGACGCCATCGCGAAGCGGAGAAAATCGCCCGCAGCGCGATCGGCCGCGGCGCCGGCTCACCGGAGGCGCGGTATCTGCACGCGAGCACGCTGATCGCCACCGATCGCAGCGAAGAAGCCGAGCCGTTGCTGCGCGAGCTGGTTCGTGAACGGCCGAACTTCGGCGATGCACAGCTCAACCTCGCGCAGATTCTCTGGATGCGCAGCGGCGACGCAGCCGTTGCGACCTCCGAACTCGACGCTGCCTTGCTCGCCCTTCCCGGCGATGCCGTGTTGTTGTCGACCCGCGCCGGCGTGCTTGCGACGACGATGGGCGACGAGGCCGCCTACCAATCGCTCGCCGAGCACGTCGAACGCGAAAACGCCCCGTTTCCGCTGCTGCTGGCGGCAAGCCACCATTCGCTGCGTACCGACGCGACGCTGGCCCTGTCGCTCGCCGACCGCGCCTTGCGCACGGCGCCCGGCAACCAGGGCGCACACCGTGCGCGCATCGAAGCCCTGCTCGGCGTCGGTGACGCTGGGGAGGCGCTGCGGGAAGTGGAAACCTTGCTGGTCGGCGCACCGGACGACCAGCAGTTGATCGCCGCGCAAACCACCGCCTGGCGCCTGCTCGGCGATCCGCGCTACGGCGAGCTCTGCGACTATGCACGCCTGGCCCGGCCATGGACGATAGCCACGCCTCCGGGTTGGAGCTGTCTGACGGACTATCTGCGCGATCTCGCCGCCAGCCTGGAACGCCTGCACGTGCTGCCGCGCCACCCGCTGCATCAATCGCTGCGCAATGGCTCGCAGACCGCGCAGAACCTGCTCGATGTCGAGGATGCGCCGATCCGCGCGTTCTTCGGCGCGATCGACGAACCGATCCGCCGGCATATCGAAGCGATCGGCCACGGCGACGACCCGCTGCGCCGCCGCAACAGCGGCGGTTACAAGGTTGCGGGAATCTGGTCTGTACGCCTGCGCGCGCAGGGCTACCACACCAACCACGTGCATCCGAAGGGATGGCTGTCTTCGGCCTGCTACATCGAACTGCCAGGTGCGGTTACCGGCGACAATCCGGACCGACAAGGTTTCCTCAAGTTCGGCGAACCGGGCCATCCGACGCAGCCTGAGTTGCAACCCGAATACTTCATCCGCCCGGAACCGGGCCTGCTCGCCCTGTTCCCGTCGTATTTCTGGCACGGCACGGTCCCGTTCCGCGGCGACGACACGCGGCTGACGATCGCGTTCGATCTCGTGCCGGCCTGACCGCCACACGGGGCCGCGCAACGACGGCGTCATCCGCCGTTCGCAAAACGCGCGTAACTTCGGCTATGCTGCTAACCCGGATACGATCGTTTGGCAGCGAATCGCCCAATTCCGCCCCGCGGGGTGTCGATGGTGAAGCCGGATGCCGAGTCATAGATCACAAGTCGCCACGACCAAATCTGCGAGTCTCGAACGCGACCGCATGGTCCTTTTCGAACCGCGCAAGGTCAGCGACATCCACGCCACACGCGTCCTTTCGCTCGATTCCAGCGGCCGCATCCTCGACTGGATTTCCTGGCAGGACGCGGTCTGCCTGTACGTGCGCGACGCCGTCTCCTGGACCCTCGGCAACGCCTGCCTGACCATCCACGGCGGCACGAGCCGCCTGACCGGCGAGCAGTCGACGCTGGCCCTGCATCCGATCGTCGCCAGCCGCGGCCACGCGCGCCTGCACGCGGTCGACCCGGCGCCGGCGCTGACGAATGCCGCGCTGTTCGCGCGCGACCGCATGCTTTGTCTCTACTGCGGCGAGCATTTCTCGCGCGGCGAACTCACGCGCGACCATGTCGTGCCGCTGTCCAGGGGCGGCCACGACAGTTGGGAAAACGTCGTCAGCGCCTGCCTCGCCTGCAACATCCGCAAGGGCAGCCACACGCCGCAGCAGGCCGCCATGCCATTGCTCGCGGTGCCCTACCGGCCGAGCTGGGTCGAGCACCTGATCCTGTCGAACCGCAACATCCTCGCCGACCAGATGGAGTTCCTCATGAACCATCTGCCGAAGAACCGGCGGCAGGTGTAGTTCACGGCTTCTGCGGCGCAGCGGCGCCGGAACCCGCCGCCTGCGCCGGCGCCGGAATCGCGAGATACACCGTACTCCAGAGTTGCGCGGCGTTGGATTCGTCGGCGTCGTTCTTGCCTTGCCCGAACGGGCTCATGACGTAGTGGCCGTCGACGTAGTTCCACGACCACAGTTCGGACGTGCTCATTTTTCTGCTTGCGCGGATCACCTGCCAGAGTTCCTGCTGCGCCTTGCGCAACGCGGCCAGCGTGGATCCTGGCAGGTCCTGGCGCTGAAGCTGGCGCGCGAGGCCCGCCGCCATCAAGGCCTGTTGCCACGACCAGACGACAGCGCCGTGGTACGCGTTGCGGCCCAGCAGCTTCTGGATATCGTCGCCGGCATAGGCGGCATCGGCGACCACCATGCCCACGCCGGTCATCAGGCCGGCCGGGAACGGGCGGAAAATCGCGGCGAGGGTCGCATCCAGCTGCGCCGCGTCGGGACGGCCGAACAGCAGGGCGAAGCCGTCGTCCGAATTCAGCACGGGAATCGGCTTGCCCTGCGCATCGAGCGAGAGCGCGTTGAACGCCACCTCGCCGCTTTGCGGCAGGCTGGCCAGCGCCGCGGCGGCGTCTATGCCTTGTGCCTTGGCATATTTCGCCACCTCGGCACGCGCGACCGTGGCAGGCAACTTCACCTGGAACAACGGCGGTGCGCGACGCGCCCACACCGAGGCCAGTTCCGCGGCCGATGCCGTGTCCGCGGATTCGGCCACGAATCCCGCCTTGCGCAAGCGCGCGATCGCGTCGAGCGCGGCCGGCATCAGGATCGCGTTGACGTCGTAGGGGATGCGTCCGCCGGCGAGGCCGATCTCGCTGTCGCGCCACTCGCCCACGTTTTCGCCGGCCTTGAGCGCGACGAGATTCCTCGCGGACGGATCGCGCGCGAACGCTCGCGCATGTCCGAGCACGAGCGCGAAGTTGCGGGCCAGCGCCGCACCCGCGGTTTCGCCGGAATCGAGCTTGCGCGCGAGAAAGGCCCTGGCGCGTGCCTGGCCGTCGGCGCCGTCGAGCAGGTACGCGGCGGCGACCGGGGCGAGCATGACGTCGCTGTCGATCATCTTGTAGTCGTAGATCGGCGCATCGCCGCCGCGGTTTTCCTTGCGATGACGGAGCACGGCGAACTCGCCGATGTCCTCCTCGTGCGCGACCTGGCCGTCCGGCGCAAGCCGGCTCAGCACGGCGGCGAGTCCGTCCTCCACCGCTGCCGGCTGCAGCGCCGGCAGCAACAGACGCAGCGACATCAGCGTATCGCGGCCGAAATAGGTGTCGAACCGCCACGAACCGGCGAGGAATTTTTCCTGATAGCTCAAGAAACGCAAGGCGTTGCGGCTGCGCTCGTCGTCGCCCGCAGCGCGGGTAAGCAGCGCATCGGCCGCGAACGGCGTCAGCGGCTTCTCGCCCGTCAACGCGCGCAGGCGCAGGCGCAGCGGCTTGTCTGCGCCGTTTTGACCCAGAGTCCAGGGCTTGCCGTTGCCTCCGTCCAGGCGCCCCTGCTCCACCGTCAGCGCGATCTCGTACCCCGGCGCGCCGTCGAGCCGCGATCGCGACCAGCTCAGGGTATTGCCTTCGCGTCTGACCTGGGCGACGGTTTCGCTTGGATATTTGCGCAGCAACTGATAGTCGCGCAGCACGCGCACGCTGCCGAGCACGGCATCCTCGATGCGCAGCGGCGACGGCGCGGCCAGTGTCGCAGCAGCCTCGATGCCGTGCAGCGGGCGGCCTTGCGCATCCTTCGCGGCCAGAGGCTTCATGTTCTCGAGATGCCATTGCACGGGCGCCGTCGCCGGCTCGAACCAGATACCGACGCCGCTGTTGCCGGCCGGGAACGCCGCCAGCACGCGCGGCTGCAAACCCGAACTCAACAGCAGGTGCGCGGCGACGGGGCCGTCCTGATAGAACGCGTTCTCGACCTCGCCCTCGGTGATGCGGAATTGCAGCGCCTCGGCGACCGCCGGTCGCGACGACAGAATGGCTGCGGCCAGCAAACCGGACAGCGCGACGGACGGAAAACGACGGACGAACATGGCAGCTCCAAAAAATGGACTTGCTTCCGCGCACTGCGCAGTTCGTGCAATTTAGCAAATACCACTCCGCGAAGACGCATCGATTTTCGGCTCGCGGCCGGGCCGGCGAATTTACTGCGGTCGCGGCGAGGTTTATTCTGCGCGGCTCACCCCGCAACGCAGCAATCCATGCCAGGCACTCCCGTTCCTCCGCCGCGCTCGAACGCGGCCGGCCCGCTGCCGGTATCGCCCGGCCTTGGCGACGTGATGACCGCCGCGCGCATGCCGCGCAAGTCGGCGCAACTGGACCAGCGTGTGCTGCTGATTTCGGCGATCGCGGTTCTGCTCGCGAGCGCCTGCGCATTGATCGCGCAATGGCTGACCGCCCTGATCGGCATCGTGACCAATCTTTCGTTCCATGGCCGCTGGTCGACCGAACTGACGTCGCCCGCGGGCAATCACCTCGGCCCGTGGGTGATCGCCGTTCCGGTCGTCGGCGGCCTGATCGTCGGCGCGATGGCGCGCTGGGGCTCGGCGGCGATCCGCGGCCACGGCATTCCCGAAGCGATGGAGCAGGTGCTGCTCAACCAGAGCCGCATCCCGCCGCGCATCACGCTGCTCAAGCCCGTTTCCTCGGCGATCGCGATCGGCACGGGCGGCCCGTTCGGTGCGGAGGGCCCGATCATCGCCACCGGCGGCGCGCTCGGTTCGCTGGTCGGGCAACTCATGCACGTCACCGCGATCGAGCGCAAGACGCTGCTCGCCTCGGGCGCCGCCGCAGGCATGGCCGCGGTGTTCGGTTCGCCGATTTCGGCGGTGATCCTCGCCATCGAGCTGCTGTTGTTCGAGCTGCGCCCGCGCTCGCTGATTCCGGTCGCGCTCGCGGCGACGACGGCGACCGGCATCCGTTACGCGATGGTCGGCTCGCAGGCGGTGTTCGCGATGCCGCAAGTCGCCAGCCCCGGCGCGGGCGCGCTGCTGTTCTACGTCGCGCTCGGCGCGCTGCTCGGCTTCGTCAGCGTCGGCGTCACGCGCGCGGTCTACGCGGTCGAGGACGCGTTCGATCACCTGCCGATCCACTGGATGTGGTGGCCCGCACTCGGCGGGCTCGCGGTCGGTGTGGTCGGCTGGTTCGCGCCGCTGACGCTCGGCGTCGGCTACACCAACATCGAGCAGATCGTCTCGGGCGGCTTCGCCCTGAACGCGCTGCTGTTCCTCTGCGCGATGAAATTCCTCTCGTGGGTGATCGCGCTCGGCAGCGGCACCTCGGGCGGCACGCTCGCGCCGCTGTTCACGATCGGCGGCGCGCTCGGCGCCGCGGCCGGCATGCTCGCCGCGCCGCTGCTGCCGCGCCTCGGCATCGATCCGCGCATCGCCGGGCTCGTCGGCATGGCGGCGATGTTCGCCGGCGCCTCGCGCGCGGTGCTCGCCTCGATCGTGTTCGCGTTCGAGACCACGTTGCAGCCGGCCGGCCTGCTGCCGCTGCTCGGCGGCTGCTCGATGGCGTATCTCGTCTCCTGCCTGTGCATGCGCCAGACGATCATGACCGAGAAGATCGCGCGCCGCGGCGTGCGCGTGCCTAGCGAATACGCGGCCGACTATCTCGACCAGGTGCTCGTGCGCGATTCGTGCTCGCGCGATCTCACCGTGTTGAATGCCGCTGACGAACTCGGCACGGTGCGCCGCTGGCTGGCGTCGGGCGACGCCAAGGCGCAGTTCCTCGGCTATCCCGTGCTCGACGCAGCCGGCAACCTGCGCGGCATCGTCACGCGCCGGCAACTGCTGGATGCGCAGAATCCCGACGCCAGGGCCGTCGGCGAGCTGCTTGCGGCAGCGCCGATCATCGTCTTCGAGGACAACTCGCTGCGCGAAGCCGCCGACCACATGGTCGAGGAAAAAATCGGCAGCGTCGCCGTTGTCGCGCGCGAGGCGCCGCAACGGATCGTCGGCGTGCTGACCCGCGGCGACCTGGTCACCGCGCATACGCGCCGCCTCAGCGAAACGCACGACGCGAACCGCCATATCCGTATCCGCCAGGCGATCCGCGAGCGCATGCGCAGGACGCCCGAGAGTTGACGATCTCCACGCCAAACGATTTGCCGGGAGCACAGGACCTTGTAAATTCCTGTCGGTAAAATCAACTGGGGATACGACGTGTCATTCGCAAAAAAGACCGCAAGAGCTGCGCTGCTGGTTCCTTGCCTGCTCCTGATCCATGCATGTGCAAGCATCCCGTCGGCGGGGATCGACGGGCCGGACAAGGATAAGCTCCCCACCAACGGCGGCCTGGTTGCGGTACAAGTAGTCACCAACTCCGCGCATCTGACGGATGCCCTCGTAAATTGGACCGAGGCCATCGTCGTCAAGGAAGACGGCGTCGGCAAAGACGGCCAGCCAGAACTCTTCTCGTTGCCGGCGCTGGACGACGGCCTGACTTCGACGCGCGTCTTCGTCGGCCTGCTCGCGCCCGGACACTACAGGTTCAGTGGCCTTTTCAGTTACGCGCGCGGTGGCGACATGACTTACATGCTGTCCGCGCGTGCGCCTCGGACCGTCGGTACGTTCGACGTGCAAACCGACCGCCTGACCAACCTTGGCACGGTGCTCTTCCAACCATTTCATCCCGATCCCTTGGCCAACACCGCGGTGCTGAGCCCGGTCGAAACTCCGTATGCGATGTCGCGCATTGACGACAGCCAGCCTTTGGCCGAGTTCGTCGCTGCGAAATACCCCAGGCAGTTCGAACGTACCAGGTCGGCAACCACGCTCGGCTGGACGGCCGATACGGAAACGCAGGCGCGCACACGCCTGGCCGAAGCGATCCACGGCTTCGCCTTCATGGAAAGACCGCGCTACATATCACGGGAAGAAATCATCTACACGGCACGCTTGGGTTCCCTCTATCGGCGCTCCGCATCGGGCCAATGGACGATCGGCCATCTGCCGACCAACCTCGCGTTGATGTCTGCGACAAAGCTGAGCGACGGTAGCTACGTGGCTGGAGGCGAACGAGGCACCGTCTGGCATGCCGGCAGTCTCGACGGTAGTTGGCAGGCGGCAACTCTGCCCTATGCCGGACAATCGACCGCTTGGTTGGGAGAGGTGGACGGGAAACTCTTCGCCATCGGCATGGACAATGGAAAAGCACGCCTGTATCAGCGCGGCGAAGACTGGGCCTGGAAGCTCGTCGGCGAGTATGGCACCAGGGCCAAGGAAGGTGCGCGTGAGCTGGCCTACGACTACAGCCTGACTCCAAGGGTTGTGACCCGCGGCAAAGAACTGCTTGTCTACGGCGATCACGCGCGATATCGACTCGATGCCGCCACCGCGGCATTTTCCAAAATCGACGATCAGGGCTCGTTTCTGGTTCAGGAGCAACCCAACGGCATCATCGTGTCCAACGCCGACAGCTTTTGGTTCGGTGGCGTTGGCGCTCCGCAAATCAGCCGAGACGGTGGGTTGACGTGGGAGCCCTATCATCGCCTCGGAAAATGGGGCGGTGCGCTGTACGTATTTTCCGACGGTACGCCGTTGGCCATCGATTCCGATACCGGCTTCGGCTGGAAGGGCTGGGAGAAAGAACCGCATCCGTCGGTCCTGACCAGCTCCGACAAAGGCAAGACACAGCGCGCGATCGGACAAGTCACTTTTGGGTGCAATCGCATCGAAGGTCCGATATCGACCGATGAACTGCTTTACCTGTACTGTTTCGACGGCTCTTTGCTGAAAAGCACGGATCGGGGTCGCACTTGGGGGGCCGAATACAGTCGCGCGGTCAGGGCGGACAAGCTGCCTGCGGAATTTCTTGGCCCGGGGGCGAAGAAGTGAGCGATGCAGGCTAACGCATAACGATAAAGCCTTGATTTTCCAGAGGCGAGCCGCCAACACGGCTTGCCCGCGCCGCAAAGCTGGCAGAAAATAAGGGGTTGAATACCAGCCGCCGCCAGAAATGATCGACTCCACGCGCTACCCGCGCCTTTCGCGCATAGCCTCGCCGACCGACCTGCGCAAGTTCGACGAGGCCGATCTGCCCGCGGTCGCGCGCGAACTGCGCGAGTACCTGATCGAGCAGGTCGCCGGCGTCGGTGGCCATTTCGGCGCAGGCCTGGGCGTGGTCGAACTGACCGTGGCGCTGCACTGGCTCTACGACACACCCGAAGACCGCCTGGTCTGGGACGTCGGCCACCAGTGCTATCCGCACAAGATCCTGACCGGACGCCGCGACCGCATCCACACGATCAAGCAAAAAGACGGCCTCGCGCCGTTCCCGCGCCGTGACGAGTCACCATACGACACCTTCGGCGTCGGCCATTCCTCAACCTCGATCTCGGCCGCGATCGGCATGGCCGTCGCCGCACAACGCAAAGGCGACGCACGCAAGATCGTCGCGGTCATCGGCGACGGTGGCCTGACCGGCGGCATGGCCTACGAGGCGCTGCATCACGGCGGCGATCTCGACACCGACGTGCTCGTCATCCTCAACGACAACCAGATGTCGATCAGCGAGAACGTCGGCGCGCTGCCGAAGATGCTCGCACGCCTGATGACCAGCCGCACGCTCAACACGATGCGTGAGAAGGCGAAGAACAGCATGCGCCGCAACGGCTTCCTCTGGCGTTTTTTCAAGCGCTGGGAGGAGCACACCAAGGGCATGTTCGTGCCCTCGACCCTGTTCGAGGAATTCGGCTTCCACTACTTCGGCCCGATCGACGGCCACGACCTGCCACAACTGCTGCACGCGCTGAAGACGCTGAAGGAACTCAAGGGCCCGCAACTGCTGCACGTGATCACGACCAAGGGCAAGGGCTACGCGCCGGCCGAGGCGCAGCAGATCGACTACCACGCCGTCGGCCCGTTCGACCCGGTCAAGGGCCTGGTCAAGAAGGCGCCCGGCAAGCAGACCTACACCGACGTGTTCGGCGACTGGCTGTGCGAGCAGGCGCGCGCGGACGAACGCCTGCTCGCGATCACTCCGGCGATGCGCGAAGGCTCGGGCCTCGTGCGCTACTCGAAGGAATTCCCGCAGCGCTACTTCGATGTCGGCATCGCCGAGCAGCATGCGGTCACGCTCGCCGCGGGCATGGCCTGCGAGGGCGCGAAGCCCGTCGTCGCGATCTACTCGACCTTCCTGCAGCGCGCCTACGACCAGGCGATCCACGACGTCGCGGTGCAGAATCTCGACGTGACGTTCGCGATCGACCGTGCCGGCGTGGTCGGGCCGGACGGTGCCACGCACGCGGGCAGCTTCGATCTTTCCTACCTGCGCTGCATCCCGAACATCGCCGTCGCCGCGCCGAGCGACGAAAACGAGTGCCGGCGCCTGCTGACGACGGCGTTCCTGCACGACGGCCCGGCGGCGGTCAGATATCCGCGCGGCACCGGCCCGGGCGCGAAGCTCGACGCCGAGTTGAAACCGCTGCCGCTCGGCAAGGCCGAAGTGCGCCTGCGCGGCGCGAATCTCGCCATTCTCGCCTTCGGCAGCCCGCTCGCCGCGGCGCTCGCCGTGGGCGCCGAACTCGGCGCGACCGTGGTCGACATGCGCTGGGTCAAGCCGCTCGACGAGGCGCTGATCCTCGACCTCGCGCGCACGCACGGCGCGATCGTCACGGTCGAGGACAACGCGATCGCCGGCGGCGCCGGCAGCGCGGTCGCCGAGTTCCTCGCCGCGCAGAACCTGCAGGTTCCGCTGCTGCATCTCGGCCTGCCCGATGTCTATCTCGAGCACGCGAGCCGCGAGCAGCTGCTCGCCGAGGCCGGTATCGACGCGGCCGGCATTCGCGGCGCGATCATCAAGCGCTGGCCGCAGTACGCCGCCCGTCCGCTGAGCGAAGTCCGCAGCGCTGTGTAGGGGCTCGATTTATCGAGCCCGCTCTCGCGGCCAAAACGCGGGCGCGAACGCATTGATTACTTTCGCGCGAGGCGCGCGAACGCATTGATTACTTTCGCGCGAGGCGCGCGAAAGTCGCGCCGCTGCGAAAGAGCTTTGCCTTCAACCGATGGGGTCGCCTGGAAATATCGGTCGGCGCTAGTATCGAAACCCGGCAACGCAACCCGGGAGGCAGCATGGCCACGCTCGATATCAACGGCAAAGTCGTCGATGTGGAGGCCGCGCCCGACACGCCGCTGCTCTGGGTGCTGCGCGACCATCTCGGCATGACCGGCACCAAGTTCGGCTGCGGCATGGCCTTGTGCGGCGCGTGCACGGTTTACCTCGACGGCGCGCCGGCGCGTTCGTGCACCACGCCTCTGTCCGCGCTCGCGGGCAAGAAGATCACCACGATCGAAGGCCTCGGCGGCAAGGTCGCCGGCGCGGTGCAGGCGGCGTGGGAGCGCATCGACGTGCCGCAATGCGGCTACTGCCAGTCCGGCCAGGTGCTCGCGGCCACGGCGCTGCTGACTTCGAATCCGAAGCCGAGCGACGCCGATATCGACACGGCGATGAGCGGCAACCTCTGCCGCTGCGGCACCTACCAGCGCATCCGCGCGGCGATCCACGATGCGGCCAAGAGCCTGGAGGCCTGAGTCATGAACACAGCCAACGTCTCGCGGCGCAAATTCCTCGGAACCTCGGCCGTGCTCGGCGGCGGTCTCGTCGTCGGCCTGATCCTGCCGCTGCGCGGCGCGCTCGCGAAAACGGCCGCGGCCGATGCCAAACCCGTGCAGGCCAACGCCTGGGTGCGTATCGCCCCGGACAATACGATCACGCTGATCTGCCACCGCAACGAGATGGGCCAGGACGTGCACACCTCGCTCGCGCTGCTCATTGCGGAAGAACTCGAAGTCGACGTCGACAAGGTCAGGATCGAGCAGGCGCCGGTCGATCCGGTCTACGTCAACGCGCTGCTCGGCGCGCAGATCACCGGCGGCAGCACGAGCGTGCGCGACGCCTGGATCAAGCTGCGCGAAGCGGGCGCGACCGCGCGCACGCAACTTGTGGCCGCCGCGGCGAATGAATGGAAGGTGCCTGCCGCCGATTGCGTGGCGAAGGACGGCACGGTCAGCCACGGCAACAAGCGCAAGACCTACGGCGAACTCGCGGCGGCGGCAGCAAAACTGTCCGCGCCGGCGAAAGTCGTGCTGAAGAAGCCCGCCGACTTCACCCAGATCGGCAAGCACCAGCATCGCCTCGACACGCCGGCGAAGACGCTCGGCAAGGCGATCTTCGGCATCGACGTGACCCAGCCGGGCATGGTCTACGCCACGCTCGAACAATGCCCCGTGATCGGCGGCAAGGTCGCGAGCGTCGACGACGCCAGGGCGAAGGCGATGCCGGGCGTGCGTGCCGTGGTCAATATCGGCGAAGGCGTGGCCGTCATCGCCGACCACTACTGGAACGCGAAGAAGGCGCGCGAAGCGCTCGCGATCACCTGGGACTACGGCCCGGGTGCCGGACTCGACAATGCGAAGATCGAAGCGACCCTGAAGGAAGGCGCCAGGCAGGACGGCGCCGTCATCCGCAAGAACGGTGACGTTGCCGCCGCGCTCAAAACCGCGACGAAAAAACTCCACGCCGAATATCGTTTGCAACTGCTCGCGCACGCAACGCTGGAGCCGATGAATTGTCTCGCGCTCGTTTCCGACAAGGGCTGTGACATCTGGGCGAGCACGCAGTTTCCGCAAGGCGCGCAAGGCATTGCCGCGGCGCGCAGCGGCGTCGAGGCGGCCAGGGTACGCATCTGGCCGCAATTCATCGGCGGCGGCTTCGGCCGCCGGCTCGACGTCGATTTCATCGGCCAGGCCGCGGCCATTGCCAAAGCCGTGCCCGGCACGCCGGTGAAATTGATCTGGACGCGCGAGGACGACACCCGCAACGACTTCTACCGCCCGGCGAGCTACAACACGTTGAGCGGCGGTCTCGATGCGAAGGGCAATCTCGTCGCGTTCGACTACAAGTTCGCCTCGGCCTCGGTCACCAATCGCATGTTCCCGGGCGTGACCAAGAACGGCCTCGATCCGTTGATGACCGAAGGCGCGATCGACCTCACCTACGATATTCCGAACGAAATGCTGCGCGTCGTGATCCAGGAGTTCGGCCTGCGCGTCGGCTACTGGCGTTCGGTCAGCCATCCGCTCAACGCGTTCCCGATCGAGAGCTTCATCGACGAGCTCGCGCACGCCGCGGGCAAGGATCCGGTCGCGTTCCGCCTCGCCCTGCTCGGCAAGCAGCCGCGCCAGCGCGCCGTGCTCGAGCGCGCGGCGAAAGAAGCCAACTGGGGCCAGAAGCTTGGCGCGGGCAAAGCACAAGGCGTGGCTTCGATGGAAAGCTATGGCACGCACCAGGCCCTCGTCGCCGATATTTCCAGAACGGCGAGCGGCGCGATCCGTATCGACAAACTCACCTACGCCGTCGATCCAGGCATCGCCGTGCATCCGGACCAGGTGATCGCGCAGATCCAGGGCGGCGCGGTTTCGGGCCTGATCAACGCGCTGACCGCGAAGATCACGCTCAAGGACGGTCGCGTGCAGCAGAGCAATTTCCACAATTACCAGCTGCCGCGCATGAACCAGATGCCGAAGATCGACGTCGTGCTGATGCCGAGCGGCGACGATCCGGGCGGCATGGGCGAGGTCGGCGTGCCGCTGGTCGCGCCGGCGATCGCGAATGCCGTATTCGCCCTCACCGGCCAGCGCGTGCGCACGCTGCCGCTCGCGGACGCGAAACTCAGCTTCGCCTGACCGACGAGATCGCGACAGGAGGGCCGCGGCCTGCGGTTTGGCCGCATTTGTCCCAAGTTCGACTCGAATCGGGCGAGGATCGTCGCGTCCGCTGCGCTAAGCTGCGTCGACTTCGCCACGCGTGCACGACACATGGCTCACCGCGTCCAGTTCGACTTCGAGATCGACTTCAGCAACGGCGGCGGCATCCAGGGCCAGGATTTCCGCCTCGACATCGCGGGCGACGACATCTCCGAGCGCGAGTTGGCGGATTACATCGTCGCGGACATGCGCCTGCTCATGGTCGGCGCGGTGCGCATCCTCGACAAGCGCATCATCGAGGAGACGCACAAGCGCCAGCCGATCGATACTCCGTCCGACAACGCCGTCTTCGTCGACCTGAGCCACACGATCGAGCACGGCCTCGTCACCTACAAGGGCCTGCCCGCGCCCGTCATCTGCGATTACCTGAGCCGCGCGGCCTCGCGCGAGAAATACGCGCCCGGCACCGAGTTCCAGATCGGCAGGATCGAGATGGTGACGAACACCGGCACCTATCTCGACTGCCCGTTCCACCGCTACGCCGACGGCAAGGATCTTTCCGAAATCGCGATTGCGGCGATGACCGATCTCGACGCGGTCGTCGTGCGCGCGCCGCACACGCCGGTGCAGGCGATCGACGCCGACGCGTTCCGCGGCAAGGAAATCCGCGGCCGCGCCGTGCTCGTGCACACCGGCTGGGACGCGCACTGGAACACGCCGCGGTACTACGAAGGCGGCCCGTTCCTGACCGCCGAAGCTGCGCGCTATCTGCGCGAGGGCGGCGCCCGCCTCGTCGGCATCGACGCGCACAACATCGACGACACGCGTGGCGGCGAGCGGCCGGTGCATACGATCCTGCTCGGCGCCGGCATCCTCATCGTCGAGCACCTGTGCAACCTCGGCGCGCTGCCCGACGACGGTTTCGCGTTCAGCGCGACGCCGCCGAAATTCAAGGGCGCCGGCACGTTTCCGGTCAGGGCGATGGCGAAGCTGCGATCCCGCCAGGCCCGCGAAGATCGCCCTGATCGCGGGCGAACGAGCGCAGTTGCGTCGCAATCCGGTAAAATTCCGTAAAGCGCCCCTTAACGCTCCGGGCGCGACACTCCGGACATGATAAAAAACGTCGAATACCTCCTGCCCGGCGGCCGCTCGGGCGTGCTGTTGATTCACGGCCTGACCGGCACGCCGACCGAGATGCGCTTCGTCGCCAAGGGCCTGCAGCGCCACGGCTTCAGCGTGTACGGCATGCAGCTCGCCGGCCATTGCGGCAACGAAGCCGACCTGCTCGCGACCGGTCGCAGCGACTGGTTCCAGAGCGTGCGCGACGCGGCCGACAAGTTCGCCGCGCAGGTCGACCATCTGTTCGTCGCCGGCCTGTCGATGGGTGCCCTGCTCGCGCTGCGCCTCGCCGCCGAGCGGCCGCAACAGGTTGCCGGACTCGGCCTCTACGGCACGACGTTCCGCTACGACGGCTGGACGATCCCGTGGTACGGCAAGCTCTCGTTCCTGCTGCCGATGGCGGTCAGCGTCGGCGTCGGCCGGCATGCCAAGTTCCACGAGCAGTTTCCGTACGGCATCAAGGACGAGCGCATCCGCCAGCGCATCGCCGGCGCGATGCTGAGCGGGGCGAGCGACGAGGCCGGCCTGCCGGGCAATCCGTGGCCCTCGCTGGCCGAGTTCTACCGCCTGTCCTGGCGCGTGAGGAAGCTGCTGCCGCAGGTCACCGCGCCCGCCCTGATCATGCACGCCAAGGAGGACGACGTGGCCAGCCTGGCCAACGTGCATCGCCTCGAGCGCGGCCTCGCCGGTCCCTACGAGACGGTGATCCTCGACAAGAGCTATCACATGATCACGGTCGACCAGGAGCGCGATGTCGTGATCGAGCGCACCACTGCCTTCTTCAAGCACATTGCCGGCGACCGGGCGGCCGGCTGATCCGCGTCCGGCCGATTCCGCGCCACCGCCTGCGCTATCATTGGCACATCCACGGAGACCTTCCATGAGCCAAGTTCAAGACGCTGTTTTCGGCATCATCGCCAAGGAAGCGAACATCGACGTGAGCAAGATCACGCTCGATTCGACCTTGAAAGACCTCGAGATCGCCTCGCTCGACGCGGTGCAGATCATTTTCGAGATCGAGGACCACTTCAAGATCACGATGCCCGACCGCGATCCGAATTTCGACACCGAGTCGGTCAAGGGCCTGGTCGACGCGGTCGAGAAGCTCGTCGCCGAGAAGCCCGCGGGCGACGCGCCGGCGGCGCAAGGCTGACCGCACCCGCAAAGAATTCCCACGTGAGCAACCCGAGACGTGTCGCCATCACCGGCATGGGCGCGATCACCGCGCTCGGCCATACCGCCACCGCGACCTGGGCCGCGCTGGCCGCAGGCCGCAGCGGCATCGGTCCGATCGAGACGATTCCGACCGAGCAACTCAACGTCAAGATCGCGGCGGAAGTGCACGGCTTCGATCCGGCCGCGCACATCGACAGCAAGAAACTGCCGCTGCTCGACCGCGTCTCACAGTTCGCGTTGGTCGCCGCGCGCGAGGCCGTCGCCCAGTCCGGCCTCGACTTCCGCGCCGACGGCCGCGGCGAGCGCAGCGCCTGCATCGTCGGCAGCGGCATCGGCGGCGAAGGCTCGCACAACGAACAGTCGAAACGCTTTTACGGCGACAAGAACCCGCGCCTGCATCCGCTGACGATCCTGCGCGTCATGGCGAATGCGCCGGCTTGCCACATCGGCATCGAATTCGGCCTGACCGGGCCGGCGTTCGCCGTGGTCAGCGCCTGCGCCTCGGCCAACCACGCGATGAGCCAGGCGGCGGACATGATCCGCAGCGGCAAGGTCGACTTCGCCGTGACCGGCGGCACCGAGGCCTGCGTCACCGTGACGACGATGAAGGCCTGGGAGGCGATGCGCGTCACCGCCGACGACACCTGCCGGCCGTTCTGCAAGCAGCGCCGCGGCATGGTGCTCGGCGAAGGCGCGGGCATCTTCGTGTTCGAGGAATACGAGCACGCGCGCCGGCGTGGCGCGACCATCCTCGCCGAGTTCGCCGGCAGCGGCATGACCGCGGACGCGTCCGACATGGTGTTCCCGGCCGAGGCGACCGTCGCGCGCGCGATGCAGAATGCGCTCACGGACGCCGGACTGAACCCCGACGACGTCGGCTACATCAACGCACACGGCACCGCAACGCCGGCGAACGACCCGACCGAGACGCGGGCGATCCGGCGCGCGTTCGGCGCGCACGCCGACAAGCTCGCGGTCTCGTCGACCAAGTCGATGCACGGCCACGCGCTCGGCGCGGCGGGCGCGGTCGAACTGATCGCCGCGATCGGCGCCCTGCGGCACGGCATTCTGCCGCCGACCGCGAACTTCATCGACCCCGACCCGGCCTGCGACCTCGACTACGTGCCGAACGTGCCGCGCGAGAAGACGGTCAACGCGGTACTGAGCAACTCGTTCGCCTTCGGCGGCCTCAACTCGGTCGTCGCCTTGAAGAAGGCTGGCTGAAGCGCCGATGGCGCAGCAGCGGAGGCAACGAAAAAGGTTGCCGAACCCGACCCGTTCCGCTATTCTTGCGCCCCCTCGAAAGCGCCTTTCGAGCCGCCTCCCGGCGTTGTTTCTGCGAAGTGGGCAGTTAGCTCAGCGGTAGAGCATCACCTTGACATGGTGGGGGTCACAGGTTCGATCCCTGTACTGCCCACCACTTCGCATCCAACGTCGTGCAGCATCCAAAAACCGCGCTCCGGCGCGGTTTTTCTTTTTCTGCGAGCCATGCAGGCCGCGTAGGCTTGAGTCGCGGCATTCCGGCAACGGCGCTCGCAGGCAAGCGGCGACAAAATGCAAAAATTTGCATGCTCATGCAAAGCCGATCTCGACCTCGCCGCCAAGCGGTACAAGCTGATAGGAGCCTGAGCCATGAAGAAGACCGACCCCCGCTGGAACGACACCCGCTGCATCAAGAGCAGCGGCAATGTGTTCGTCGATCTGGGCTTCGATCCGGCCGAAGCCGAGGTGATGAAGCTTCGCGCAGAAGTGATGATCCGCATGCAGAAACATCTGAAGGCCCAGGGCTGGACTCAAGCCGAAGCCGCGCGCCGGCTCGGCGTGACGCAGCCACGCGTCTCCCGGCTGCTGCGCGGCAAGTGGGAAGACTTCAGCCTGGACATGCTGTTGACGCTGGCCTCGCGCGCCGGGCTGCATCCGACGCTGAAACTGGCGGCCTGAATCATCGGATAAACGATTCGCGCCGGCCCGCGCGCCGCGCATACGGCGCGCGGGCCGGTATGATTCGGCCTTCCCAGGCACGAAACGCAAAGCGCCGCGCGTGTTGCCATCTGTATAGCCAAGCTATACAATTCGCCCATGATCCGGTCGTTTCGGCACAAGGGCATCGAACGCTTCTACCGTACCGGCAGCACGGCGGGCATCCAGGCAAAACACGCGAAACGATTGCGTCTGCAACTGTTCGCGCTGAACCGTTCCGGCAACCCGAACGACATGGCTGCGCCAGGCTGGAAATTGCACCCGCTGCACGGCGACCTTGGCGGACACTGGGCCGTTTGGGTGGACAGTCATTGGCGGCTCACGTTCGCTTTCGAGAATGGCGATGCCGTACTCGTCGACTATCAGGATTATCACTAGGCCAGCACCATGAACATCATGCACAACCCTCCGCATCCCGGCGAAGTCCTGCGCGAATGGCTGGACGGCATCACGGTGACCGAAGCGGCCGGGCGACTGGGCGTGACGCGCGTCGCGCTGTCGCGCGTCCTCAACGGCGTAGCCGGCATCAGCCCGGACATGGACCTGCGCCTGTCCAAGGCGTTGAACACCACGCCGGGACGCTGGTACGCGATGCAGGGCGACTACGACATGTGGCAGGCGCGGCGCCGCTTCCGCGCGAAGGTGCGTCCGATCACCGAACAGGTACGCACCTGACTCGATCGCCGCGCGCGAGTCCGGGTCAGCTCAGCAGGCCCAGCGCCTTCACGCGCTGCAGTTCGTCGCGCACGCGCGCGGCCTCCTCGAACTGCAGGTCCTGGGCGAGCTTGTACATCTGCGCCTCGAGCTTCTTGAGCTTGGCCGCGAGTTGTTCCGGCGAGAGCGCCGCGTAATCCGTAGCCTCCTCCGCCACGCCGAACGAACGCGCCTTGCCGCGCTTGCCACCGCTGCGTTCGGCCTCGGCATCGGCGCGCGCGCCTTCCATGATGTCGGCGATCTTCTTCACCACCGACTTCGGCGTGATCCCATGCTCGATGTTGTAGTCGATCTGCTTCTGCCGGCGCCGGTCGGTTTCCTCGAGTGCGCGCTTCATCGAGTCGGTGATGCGGTCGGCGTAGAGGATCGCCTTGCCGCGCAGGTTGCGCGCGGCGCGGCCGATGGTCTGGATCAGCGAACGCGTCGAGCGCAGATAGCCTTCCTTGTCGGCGTCGAGGATCGCCACCAATGACACTTCAGGCATATCGAGGCCTTCGCGCAGCAGGTTGATGCCGACGAGCACGTCGAACTTGCCCAGGCGCAGGTCGCGCAGGATTTCCACGCGCTCGACCGTTTCGATGTCCGAGTGCAGGTAGCGCACGCGCACGCCATGCTCCTCGAGATAGTCGGTGAGGTTCTCGCTCATGCGCTTGGTCAGCGTGGTCACGAGCACGCGGTCGCCCTGCTTGACGCGCGCGTGGATCTCGCCGAGCAGATCGTCGACCTGGGTGCGCACCGGACGGATCTCGACTTCGGGATCGATCAGGCCGGTCGGCCGCACGACGAGCTCGACCACGTTGCCCTGCGAATGATTCACCTCGTAGTCGGCCGGCGTCGCCGACACGTAGATCGTGCGCGGCTCGCGCGCGACGAACTCGTCGAACTTGAGCGGACGGTTGTCGAGCGCGGAAGGCAGACGGAAACCGTATTCGACCAGGTTCTCCTTGCGCGAGCGATCGCCCTTGTACATCGCGCCGAGCTGCGGCACGGTGACGTGCGATTCGTCGATCACGAGCAGCGAATCCGGCGGCAGGTAGTCGAACAGCGTCGGCGGCGGCTCGCCCGGCTTGCGTCCGGTGAAGTGGCGCGAATAGTTCTCGATGCCGTTGCAGTAGCCGATCTCGGCCATCATCTCGAGGTCGTACTGGGTGCGCTGCTGCAGGCGCTGCGCCTCGACGAGCTTGTTCGCCTTGTACAGCTGGTCGAGGCGCTCCTTCAGTTCCGGCTTGATCGTCTCGATCGCATCGAGCACGCGCTTGCGCGTGGTCACATAGTGCGACGACGGGTAGATCACGTAGCGCGGCACCTTGCGCAGCACCACGCCGGTGAGCGGATCGAACACCGAGATGTTCTCGACCTCGCCGTCGAACAGCTCGATGCGCACCGCATCGAATTCGCTCTCGGCCGGGAACACGTCGACCACGTCGCCACGCACGCGGAACGAGCCGCGGTGCAATTCGTAGTCGCCGCGCTCGTACTGCAGCTCGGTCAAATGCCGGATCAGCTCGCGCTGGTCGACGCGCTCGCCGCGCGCGAGGATCAGGCGCATCGACAGATAATCTTCCGGATCGCCGAGGCCGTAGATCGCCGACACCGTCGCCACGATCAGCGCGTCGGGCCTTGAGAGCAGCGCCTTGGTCGCCGACAGGCGCATCTGCTCGATGTGCTCGTTGATGCTCGAGTCCTTCTCGATGTAGGTGTCGCTGGCGACGACATAGGCCTCGGGCTGGTAGTAGTCGTAATAGCTGACAAAGTACTCGACCGCGTTGTGCGGGAAGAACTCCTTGAACTCGCCGTAGAGCTGCGCGGCCAGCGTCTTGTTCGGCGCGAGCACGATCGTCGGCTTCTGCACCTGTTGCACGACGTTCGCGATCGTGAACGTCTTGCCCGAGCCGGTGACGCCGAGCAGGGTCTGGTGGGCGAGCCCGTCGTTGAAGCCGGCCACGAGGCGACGGATCGCCTCGGGCTGGTCGCCCGCGGGCTGGAATGGCGAAACAAGCTGGAAACGGTCGGCGGACATGCGGACAAGGTGCGGGCGAATGCGCGATCCGCAAGTGTAATCCAGCGCGGCGGCGCGAGTCGCCGCGAGTGATGCGCTGCTGACAGCGGGTGGCAGCAACTACCAGTCTGCTGCGTGTTCCCCTTTTTCGTCACTCCCGCGGCTTTCAACAGCCGAAGGGGTCAAGCGGGAATCCATCGTGATCTCTAGCTTTCGTCGAAAAGGACGAAAAGAAGAAGCTGGATTCCCGCTTTCGCGGGAATGACGAGCAAAAAGCAATCCGCATGGCCCAGGCACCACTCCTGGGGCATACTGACCGCAACTCGCCATGAGCCGGATTCGCCACCATGAAATCACGTACTTCCTTCGGCCAGCACACCTTGGGGCGCGACTATTTCGTTTCCGATGAGATCTGGCGTGCCGAGCACGAAAACATCTTCCAGCGCTCGTGGATGCTCGCCGGCCACGTCTCGCAACTCGATGCGCCCGGCAGCTATTTTCTGTTCGAACTCGGCAGCGAGAGCGTGATCGTGCTGCGCGACCGCGACGGCGAGCTGCGCGCGTTCCACAACCACTGCCGGCATCGCGGCAGCAGGCTCTGCCGCGAGGCGCAGGGCACGCTCGGCAAGGCGATCCAGTGTCCGTACCACGCCTGGACCTTCGGCCTCGACGGCGCCTTGCGCAGCGTGCCGACGATGACCGAAGTCGCCGGCTTCGACCCGGCCGACTATCCGCTGCACACGGCCGCGTTGGCGAACTGGGAAGGCTTCCTCTTCGTCAACCTGTCACGCAACCCGCAGCCGTTCGCCGAGGCGCTGCCCGGCCTCGCCGGCCGTTTCCGGCAATGGCGCACGGCGGAACTGCGCGCGGCCGCGCGCAAGGTCTACGAGGTCGACGCGAACTGGAAGCTGATCTTCCACAATTTCAGCGAGTGCTATCACTGCCCGCTCGCCCACCCGCACCTGAACAAGCTCACGCCGTTCCGCAATTCCGAGAACGACCTCGACGAAGGCCCGGTGCTCGGCGGCCCGATGTGGATGAACCACCGCGACGGCAGCATGACGATGGGCGGCGAACGCTGCGCGCCCGCGCTGCCGGGCCTGAGCGATGCGGAGCGCGGTAAAGTATACTATTACAGCGTGTTCCCGAGCGGCTTCCTCTCGTTCCACCCGGACTACGTGATGCTGCACCGCGCGCTGCCGCTGTCGAAGGATCGCACGCGCGTCGTCTGCGAGTGGCTGTTCGAACCCGAGGCGATCGCCGCACCGGGCTTTGATCCCAGTCCGGCCGTCGAATTCTGGGACCTGACCAACCGCCAGGACTGGGAGCTCTGCGCGAACGCGCATCTCGGCGTGATCTCGCAGGCTTGGGAGCCGGGCCCGTATTCCGAGCTCGAAAGCCAGCTCGCCGCGTTCGACCGCCAATACCTGCGCGCTCTCGGCGACGCAGCCGCCGACGCGCGCCGCGCGGGCTGAATCGCGCGCTCGCCCATGCCTGATACCGCGTCCAATCCCGCCCCGGTGCCTGCCGCCATGCCGCCTTCCGGCTCGGCGCAGGTGCTCGCCGAGCAGGCGCTGGACCGTGCCACCGGCGTCGAATCGGTTGCCGGCAACGCGCTCGAACTGCTGATCGACGGCCGCGCCCATTTCGACGCCTGGCTCGCCGCGATCGGTGCCGCGCAAAAAAGCGTGTTCCTGGAAAACTACATCATCCGCGACGACGAGGTCGGGCGCGCGTTCCGCGATGCGCTCGCCGCGCGCGCGGCCGCCAGCGTGCGCGTCGCGGTGATCCGCGACTGGCTCGGCGGCCTCGGCGAAACGCGCGCGGCATTCTGGCGCCCGCTGCTCGACGCCGGCGGCGAGATGCGCGTGTTCAACCCGCCGCGCCTGGACAGCCCGCTCGGCTGGTTCGGCCGCGACCACCGCAAGCTGCTCGTCGTCGACGGCGCGATCGGCTTCGTTTCCGGCGTCTGCCTGTCGGCGAAGTGGCTCGGCGATCCCGCGCGCGACATCGCGCCGTGGCGCGACACCGGCGTCGCGATCCGCGGCCCCGCCTGCGCCGATCTCGAGCGTGCGTTCAAGGCCGCCTGGGCCGGCCTCGGCGCACCGCTGGCCATCGACAACGCCGTGCCCGCGCCGTGCGGCGACGTCGACCTGCGCGTGATCGCGACCGAACCGGCGCACGCGAGCGTCTATCGCAGCGACCTCTACGTCGCCGCGATGGCGCGCCGGACGCTGTGGCTTAGCGACGCCTACTTCGTCGGCATCGCGCCTTACGTGCAGGCGCTGCGCGCGGCCGCGCTCGACGGCGTCGACGTGCGCCTGCTCGTGCCCGGCGCGAGCGACCTCGCCTTCGTCGCGCGTCTCTCGCACGCGGGCTACCGGCCGCTGCTCGAGGCCGGGGTAAAAGTATACGAATGGAATGGCTCGATGATGCACGCCAAGACCGCGGTCGCCGACGACCGCTGGGCGCGCGTGGGCTCGAGCAACCTCAATCTCGCCAGCTGGCTGACCAATTGCGAGATCGACGTCGTCGTCGAGAACGAGGCATTCGCCGCGCAACTCGCCGAACAATATCTGCGCGACCTCGACAACGCGACCGAGGTCGTGCTCGACGAGAAGCCGCGCTCGCGACGCGACCACGTGCGCATGCGCCGCGCGCGTGGTGGCCGCGGCAGCTCGAGCCGCGCCGCCGCCGGCACGCTGCGCCTGGTCAACACGATCGGCGCGGCGATCGGCGAACGCCGCGTGCTCGGCAGCGCCGAGGCCGGCCTGCTGCCGCCGGCGGCGCTGCTGCTGTTCGTCGTCGCCGCACTGGCCGCGGTCTGGCCGCGCATCGTCGCCTGGCCGCTGGCGTTGCTCGCGGCCTGGGTCGCGGCGAGCCTGTTGCTGCGCTGGCGCAAGCTGCGGCGAAGTCGCAAGCAGCGCTGAGCAAATGAACTCCTAACGCGCGAAGTAATATCCTTCTCCCACCGGGAGAAGGTGCCGGCACGCGGATGAGGGAAGAGCCTCGCACGATTGTCACGCCGTTCGGACCCGACTCTCCCTTCCCTCATCCGGCGCTTTGCGCCACCTTCTCCCGAGGGGAGAAGGGAAGCAAACGCAAACCATGCCCGAACTTTTTTCCGACTCCGCGCCCGAACGCGAAATCTTCTCGCCGAGCCAGCTCGTGCGCCTCGCGCGCGACCTGCTCGAGGACACGTTCCCGCTGATCTGGGTCGAAGGCGAGATCTCGAACTTCTCGCGCCCCGCCTCGGGGCATCTGTACTTCAGCCTCAAGGATGCGCAGGCGCAGATCCGCTGCGCGATGTTCAAGAGCCGCGCGACGCTGCTGCGCTTCAAACCCGCCGACGGCACGCGCGTGCTCGCGCGCGCGCGCGTCAGCCTGTACGAGGCGCGCGGCGAGTTCCAGCTCATCGTCGAGCATCTCGAGGAGGCCGGCGAAGGCGCGCTGCTGCGTGCGTTCGAGCAGCTCAAGGCCAGGCTCGCCGCCGAAGGCCTGTTCGACGCGGCGAAAAAGCGCGCGCTGCCGAAACTGCCGCGGCGCATCGGCGTGATCACCTCGGCCACGGGCGCGGCGATCCGCGACGTGCTCAGCGTGCTGGCGCGCCGTTTTCCGTTCGCCGACGTCGAGGTGATCCCCGTGCCCGTGCAGGGCAAGGAGGCGCCGCCTGCCATCGTCACTGCGCTCGATGCCGCTTCGAAGGCGCGGCGGCATGATGTGTTGCTGCTCACGCGCGGTGGCGGTTCGCTCGAAGACCTGTGGGCGTTCAACGACGAAGGCGTCGCGCGCGCGATCCGCGCGAGCGCGATTCCGGTCGTCAGCGCGGTCGGCCACGAAGTCGACTTCACGATCGCCGACTTCGCCGCCGACCTGCGCGCGCCGACGCCGTCGGCCGCGGCGGAAATCCTCGTGCCCGACGGCGCCGCGATCCGGCGCAACCTGCAGCGCGACGAGGCGCGGCTCGAAACGCTGATGCTGCGCCGCCTGCAGAATGCCGCGCAGCGCCTCGACCACGCCTGGGCGCGCCTGCGCGCGCAGCACCCGCGCGCGCGCCTGCAACGCGGCGGCGAGCGCCTCGCTCACCTGCGTGCGCGCCTGCAGGCGCAGCATCCGCTGATTCGGCTCGCGCAACGGCGCGAGCAGCTCGCGGCGCTCGAGCTGCGCCTGCGCGCGGCGCTCGACCGGCGCCTCGACCGGCGCCGCCAGCATCTCGCCGAACTCGCGCGCACGCTCAACGCGGTCAGCCCGCTCGCGACCTTGCAGCGCGGCTACGCGATCCTGCTCGACCGCGACAACGGAGAAGTGCTGCGTTCGGTCGAACGGGCGCGACAGTCCGCCCATCTCATCGCACGGCTCGCCGACGGCGAAGTGCCGTTGCGCCATGAACCGCGGCCGCGCACGCGCAAGGCGGCGGCGTCCGGCGACGATTGACCGTCGTCTGCGCAACGCTCGGCGCATGACCGATCGGCGACGCGCTCGGCGGCAACGCCACCGTGTCGTCGCGCGGACAGGCAAATTCCGTCGCGCCGGACGGCGGCTCTATCGCCGCGTATGGCGCAGCAAGGCCAGCGAAGCCCAGCCGAGCCAGGCGAGGATCAGCGCGATCACGGTCTTCTGCGCGATGCCGCTCGGGAAAAGATGCGCCAGCGCGTAGATCCACAAGGCAACGAACGCCAGCGTCGCCAAGGTGAAGGCGAAAGCGAAGCGGCCGCGCCAGCGCGGATCGAAGCGCAGCCAGAACGACTGCAGCATCATCGCGACGGTGACGCAGAGAAACGTCGTCATCGCGGCAAGCCGATGGACCATCTCCCATTCCACCGGATGACCTTGCGCCTTGGCGGGCTCGCTCAGCGCGGTGACCGCGAGCGTCACGCCGGCGACGGCGAACAGCAGCACCGGCGCCGCGCTGCGCGCCGGCGCGGCGAGCGCGAAACGAAAGCCGAAACCGAGCGCGACCAGGCCGACGGACAGGGCGAAATAGGCGGCGATGACCGCGGTGCCGAACGGCCCGAGCAGGTAGTAGCTCAGCGGTGCGGCGATCCAGTCGAGATCGCCGCGCACGAACTGCGCGGCGCCGCAGATCGACACGAATGCTGCCACGCCACAGCACGATAACAGGGTGCAAATGCGAGCGAGATGTGCAAGCGACGAGTTGCTCATCCATGCAACGATAACCCGATCGGCATGCCGGGACAAAAGCATCCGTTTGTTGCACACTGCGTCCGACATCAATCGATCGGACGATCTCATGTTCCGCAAATACCTGCTTTCCCTGTGCGCCCTGCTCGCACTCGCGGTCGCCGTGTCCGCACACGCGGATGCGTGGCCGACGCCGACCGAAGGCGACTTCATCGTCAAGGACTTCCATTTCACCAGCGGCGAGACGCTGCCCGAGCTGCGCCTGCACTACCGCACGCTCGGAAAAATCCACAAAGGTAAAAATGGAAAAGTCGACAACGCCGTGCTGATCATGCACGGCACCGGCGGCGCGGGCACGCAGTTCCTCAACGACCGCTTCGCCGGCCAGCTGTTCGGCCCCGGCCAGCCGCTCGATGCGGCGAAGTATTTCATCGTGCTGCCCGACGGCATCGGCCACGGCAAGTCGAGCAAGCCCAGCGACGGCCTGCGCATGAAGTTCCCGCACTACGACTACGACGATATGGTGCTGGCCGACTACCGGCTGCTGACCGAAAAGCTCAAGGTCGATCACCTGCGCCTGGTCATGGGCACCTCGATGGGCGGCATGCACAGCTGGGTCTGGGGCGAGACCTATCCCGACTTCATGGACGCGCTGATGCCGCTGGCCTCGCTGCCGGTCGAGATCGCCGGGCGCAACCGCATGTTCCGGCGCATGTTCATGGACGCGATCCGCAACGATCCGGAATGGAACCACGGCGACTACGCGAAGCAGCCGCGCGGCCTCGCCGACGCGCTGCACATCCTCATGATCATGGGTTCGGTGCCGCTGCAGTGGCAGAAGGACTACCCGACGCGCGATGCGGCGGACAAGTACCTCGAGGACCGCATCGCCGCGCTGATGAAGGAGGACGACGCCAACGACTGCCTCTACCAGGTCGACGCCTCGCGCAACTACGACCCGCAGCCGAAACTCGCCGCGATCAAGGCACCGCTGCTCGCGGTCAACTCCGCCGACGACCAGATCAATCCACCCGAACTCGGCATCCTCGAGCGCGAAATCAAGCATGTGGCGCGCGGCCGCGCCGTCGTGATTCCGATCAGCGACGCCACGCACGGCCACAGCACGCACACCTGGGCGGCGGTGTGGAAGGATCATCTGGTCGAATTGCTGGCGCAAAGTTCCAACGAGCCATGATATCCGTTCGTCCTGAGGTATCGAAGAACGAACGGTTGGGCTACTCGTCCGCCACGGGATCGAGATCGGGAAACAGGATTTCGGTGTAGCCGAACCTGGAAAAATCGGTGATACGCGACGGATAGAGCCGGCCGATCAGGTGATCGCATTCGTGCTGCACGACGCGCGCGTGGAAACCTTCGGCCTCGCGCTCGATCCTTCCGCCCTGCGCGTCGTAACCGGTATAGCGGATCAGCGAATAGCGCTCGACCGCGCCGCGCAGGCCCGGCACGGACAGGCAGCCTTCCCAGCCTTCCTCCTTGTCCTGCGACAGCGGCGTGATTTCGGGATTGATCAGGATCGTGCGCGGCACCGCCGGCGCGTCGGGATAGCGCTCGCTGCGCTCGAAGCCGAAGATGACGAGTTGCAGGTCGACGCCGATCTGCGGCGCGGCGAGGCCGACGCCGCCGGCGGCGTGCATCGTCTCGAACATGTCGGCGATCAGCGCGTGCAGTTCGGGCGTGTCGAACGCCGCGACCGGCTTGGCGATGCGCAGCAGGCGCGGATCGCCCATCTTGAGGATTTCACGGACCATGCTCGGGTTCCGGTGTGCTCGCGAGTCTCATTTCCCGCGAGCGTTGGAGATGAAATGCAGTAATCCTAACCCCGCCGGTGTTGGATCCGCGTTACACCCGACATGGCCGTCATTGCCCTCGATTCGCGATCCTGCGCCGCAACGCGCGACGCGGCTGCCGCGCATGGGCGATTTGGCGTACCCTGCGCGGCGATGGGGACCGGGAAGACCGACGAGGAATTGATGCTCGCCTACGCGCAGGGCGACGCGCTCGCGTTCGATGCGCTGTACCAGCGCGCGCGCAGCATGCTCTACCGCTTCATCCTGCGCAGCGTGCCCGACCGCGCCGTCGCCGACGAACTGTTCCAGGATACCTGGAGCCGCGCGATTCAGGCGCGCACGCGCTATCGCGTCGAGGCGAAGTTCAGCACCTGGCTGCTGCAGATCGCGCACAACCTGATCGTCGACCACCAGCGCCGCCAACGGCCGCAGGCCGATGCCGACGAGACCGAGCGCGTGCTCGGCCTGCTCGACGTGCCCGAACGCGAGCGGCCCGAGGAAGTGCTCAGCGATTTCGAGCAGCGCCGGCGCCTGCAACTCGCGCTCGCAGCGCTGCCCGACGAACAGCGCATCGCGTTCCTGCTGCGCATCGAGTCGAACCTCGGCCTGGAGGAAATCGCGCAGGTCACCGGCGCGGGCCACGAAACGGTGAAGTCGCGTCTGCGCTACGCCTTCGCCAAAATACGCGAGAGGCTGGCCGAATGAGCGACTCGAAAAAAATCCCGCGAGAGAAATTCGATGCCGAGTTCGACGCGTTTCTGCATGAACAGGACTCGCGTCTGGCCGCGCTGTACCGCAAGCTGCCGCATGCGGAGCCGGACGCGACGCTCGACGCGCGCGTGCGCGCGCAAGCACGCTCGGCCCTGCGCAGGCACGACGAGGCGGCCGCGCGAACCATGGTGCCGGCATCGCGTTCGCGCGCACGCCGCTGGCTGCCCGCGTTCGGCGCGGCAGCGACGCTCGTGCTCGTCGCCAGCCTGGCTTGGCGATTGATCCCGCCGGCCGCACCGACGCGCGAGGCCGCTTCCATGGCGGACGCGAACACATCCGTCGCCGCACAGGACGAAGACGCAGCGATGCCGGCTGCTCCACCGCCGCCATCGGCACCCGTGGCGGCGCAAGCTTCTGCGGAGTTGCCCGCCGCGGCCGCGCAAACTCCGCCCGCGCAGCATGGTCCGATCGCCGCTAAACCCCAATTCGCGGCCCCGGCCGACGCGGCAAAGGCCGAAGCAAAACCGGCGGCGAACGCCACCTCATCCGCGGTGCCGGCGCGCGAGCGCGAGGCTCCACCCGGAAACGCCGAACCCGCCGCGTTTCCGCCGCGCCTCGCCAAGCAGGCGCGCACGCGGAGTGCGACGCCGTCGCAGCCGGCCGCCGCGGCCGCTCCCGCACCGCCGCCGGTCGAGCCGGCAGCAACGATTGCGATGGAGGCAGAAACTGCGCGACCGGCGCCTGCGTCTGCGGCAGCGCCTGCGACCGTGCTCGGCAAGGCCGCGACCGGCAATCGCGCCGCAACCGCGCAGGCGTTTGCCGACCGCCCCGATGCGGATGACTCCGCGTTCGTGGTCGAGCCCGATCCGTCCGCGCCCACCCGCTATCGCTGGCGGCTGACCGACGACAGCGCTGCGGCGCAGGCGCGCAGCGGCGTCTACCCTCCCGACCCGCCGCCGCTGCGCGCGTGGATCGCGATCGTGCGCGCGATGCTGCGCGACGGCCATCGCGACGCGGCCAGGCAGGCGCTCGCCGAGCTGCGCGCGCGGCATCCGGATTTCCGCGTGCCGTCCGACCTGCGCGGTCTCGAATGAGCGGCACGCGCTTCGTTCTCTCCGCACCGGCGACGCTGCGTCAGGAGGTGAAGAAAAGCATCTTTGTCGCGCATGCCGCGCATGCGCCGTCAGCGGATGCGGCGCTGGAATTCGTCGTCGCGGCAGCGGATCGCGGCGCGACGCACAACTGCTGGGCCTGGCGCATCGGCGCGCAATACCGCTCCAACGACGACGGCGAACCGGGCGGCACTGCGGGTCGCCCGATCCTGCAGGCGATCGACGGACAACGGATGGACTGCACCGTCGTCGTCGTCACGCGCTGGTACGGCGGCATCAAGCTCGGCGCGGGCGGCCTCGCGCGCGCCTATGGCGGCTGCGCCGCCGAATGCCTGCGCCTTGCGGCGAAAACGATCGCGGTCGACATGGCGACCGTGGCGTTCGCGCTGCCGTTCGCCACGCTGCCGCTGCTGCAGGCACGGCTGGCCGAATTCGGCGGATCGATCGCCGGCGAGCGCTTCACCGGCGACGGCGCCGAGCTGCGCCTCGCGCTGCCCGCGGCGCGCGTCGACGCGCTGCGCGCCTGGGTCACCGCGGCGACACGCGGCCGCAGCGCGGTGCAAGTGCTGGATTGAATTCGCGCGCTGCGGCACCATGCACTGAACGCATTCCCGACTCCGGAGCCACGCTTGTCCGCGACCACCGAAACCGGCAGCGCCCCACGCAGCCGCTTTTCCGCCCTGCCGCTGCTGTGGCCCTACCTCAAGCGCTACCGCGGCCTGCTGGCCGGCTGGCTCGGGTTCCTCGCCGTGTCCTCGCTCGCGACGCTGACCCTGCCGGTCGCGGTGCGCCTGATGATCGATCACGGCTTCGCGCACGCGAACGCGGCAGTGATCGACTCGGCTTTCGCCGGCCTGTTCGGCGTCGCGCTCGTGCTCGCGCTGGCGACGGCCGCGCGCTATTTCTGCATCACCCTGCTCGGCGAGCGCACCGTGTCCGACCTGCGCAAGCGCCTGTACGCGCATCTGATGACGCTCGACCAGGCCTTCTTCGAGCGCACGCGCGTCGGCGAGCTGACCTCGCGCCTGTCCGCCGACACCGAGCTCGTGCAAAGCGTCGTCACGTCCTCGATCTCGGTCGCGTTGCGCAGCATGGTCACCGCGCTCGGCGGCACGGTGATGCTGATCGCGACGAGTCCGCGCCTTGCCGGCTACGCCGCGCTCGTGATCCCACTCGTGATCGCGCCGATCGTGCTCATGGGGCGGCGCCAGCAACGCCTCGCGCGGGCGAACCAGGACCGCATCGCCGACGCCTCCGCGATCGCCAACGAAACACTCAACGCGACCTACGCCGTGCAGGCCTACGCGCGCGAGCCGTACGAGATCGCGCGCTACGATACTGCGATCGCGCGCGCGATCGCGACGGCGAAGAAACGCATCGGCCAGCGCGCGCTGCTGACCGCGCTCGTGATCCTGCTGATCTTCGGCGCGATCACGCTCGTGCTCTGGAGCGGCGCGCGCAGCGTGATGGACGGTCGCCTCGACGTCGGCGTGCTCAGCCAGTTCGTGTTCTACGCGGTGATCGCGGCCGGCTCGATCGGCGGCCTGACCGAAGTGTGGAGCGAGATCGCGCGCGCCTCGGGCGCGATGGAGCGCATCGGCGAGCTGCTTGCGGCGACGCCCTCGGTACGCACGCCCGACCGCCCCGTCGCGCTGGCGAAACCGCTGCGCGGCGAAATCCGTTTCGAGCAGGTCGAATTCCGCTATCCCTCTCGGCCCGATGCGCCGACGCTCCACGACTTCAGCCTGGCCGTGAAACCCGGCGAGACGGTAGCGCTGGTCGGCCCGTCCGGCGCCGGCAAAAGCACGGTGTTTCACCTGCTGCTGCGCTTCTACGACGCGCAGCGCGGCACGATCCGCGTCGACGGCGTCGACCTGAAGCAACTCGCGCTGCCGGAACTGCGCGGCGCAATCGCGCTCGTGCCGCAGGACACGGTGATCTTCGGCGCCAGCGCGCGCGACAACATCCGCTTCGGCCAGGTCGACGCCGCCGACGCCGCGGTGATCGCCGCGGCGAAGGCCGCCGAGGCGCACGACTTCATCGCCGCACAACCTGAAGGCTACGACACGTATCTCGGCGAGCGCGGCGTGCGCCTGTCCGGCGGCCAGCAGCAACGCATCGCGATCGCGCGCGCGCTGCTCAAGGACGCGCCTATCCTGCTGCTCGACGAAGCCACGAGCAATCTCGACGCGCAATCGGAAAACCAGATCCAGCAAGGTTTCGAGCGCCTCATGCGCGGCCGCACCACGCTGATCATCGCGCACCGCCTCGCCACCGTGCTGAAAGCCGACCGCATCGTCGTCATGGACTCAGGCCGCATCGTCGCCCAGGGCACGCACGCGGAACTGCTGCGCGCGGGCGGGCTCTACGGCGAACTCGCGCGGCTGCAGTTCGCGGCCTGACGCAAGGCGAACTTTCATCGCGGCAACCCGCATCCGATTCTTCAACGATGCGAGTAGCGCGGCAGCGCACGCGTCGTCGCGGCAATGCGCCGCATTTCCGCGATTTGATCCGGGTGTTTGACGTCGCTGGTCGCGTCGTAATCGACCGCCGCCTGCGCCGCGCCCGCGGCTTCGTCGTGGCGGCCGGCGGCAGCGAGCACGCGCGCCTTCAACGCGAGCATGTTGAAGCGCGAGACGCCTTTCGGCGCGATGGCGGCGTACTTTGGCTCGATGTCGAGGATTTCGCTCGCTGCCTCGTCGATGCGCTTGAGTGCGAACAGCGCGGATGCGCGCCAGTAGCGCGTGTTCAATTCGGACTGCAGCATCGCTCCCTTGACCTGCTTGTTGATCGCGAGCACCTGGTCGGCCGAAGCCACGGCGGCGGCGTACTTGCCGCCCTGCACCTGCGCGACGACCAGCAGATCGAGGATGAAGGCGTAGGCGGGGCTTTGCTCGCCGCTGCGCTTCCTCTGCAGGTCCAGCGCCTCGCGCAAATCGCGTTCGGCCTCGTCGAAGCGCGACAAGTCGCCGAGCGCGCGCGCGCGGAACGCGAGCAGGCGCGGGCATACCTTGTCGTCGATCCCGGCCTTGCGGCACGTCTCCACGCCCTGTCCGAACCATTGCGCCGCTTCCTCGAACTTGCGTTCGCCGGAATAGAGCTTGCCCATGCCGGCGACAGCGTAGAGGGTGCGCGGATCGTTGTCGCCGAATACCGCACGGCGCATCTCGAGTCCGCGCCGCGCATAGGGTTCGGCTTCGGCGAATCGCCCCTGCGCAATCAGGAAGGTCCCGTAGATGCCGACGTTCCACGCGCTCGCCGCATTGGGCTTGTCGAAAAACTGGTCGGCATAGGCGATCGCGTCCTTGTACGCGGTCTCGGCACGTGCCATGTCGCCGATCGCCTCCGCGCCGATCGAGATCGATTGATACAGCTCGATGATGCTCTGGCTCGGCTTCGCGCCCAGTTGTTGCCAGAGCGCGAGTGCCGCATCGGCGCTGTCGATGCCGTCGTGGAAACGATGCGCTTCGATCAATGCGCCGGTTTCGCGAATCGCCGTGTCGAGCATTTTGGCAGGATGTTTCGCCGCATCGGCAGCGGCGAGTGCGTAAGCGCGATGCAGCAGCGCGAGGCCGTCCTCCTCCTTGCCCGCTCGGCTCAGAGCGACGCCGAGCGCGACGAGACCGTCGATGCCGATGTCGTCGTGGCGTTCAAGCAGCTTGCTGCGCAGCGGATCGAGCACGGCCGCCGCATCGGCATGGCGACCCAATTCGACGAGAGTACCCGCGCGCAGGACTTTCGCGTTCCACCACGGCGCATCGCCGGGGCCATACAGGCGTTCGAGCGCCGGCCCGGCGGTGTCGAGCAGGCTCAGGCTCTGCGCGTTCGCGCCGACGCTGAGTGCTACTTTCGCCAAGGTCAGCAGCAGGTCGACGCGCAAGGCGTCGGGAAGGTCGCCGCGATCGACCAGTTGCCGCGTCGCCTGATCGACGATGTCCTGCGTCGTCGGGCGCTTGTCGAGCGGCAGATCGGCGCCGGCCGATTCGAACACCGAGACGAGAAAATCGCGCACCGTGTTGGCGCGCGCAGCCTGCTGCCGCGCGAGGTTGGCCTGCCACATCGCGGCCGCCAGCGCGGCGAAGACGGCGAGCGTGAGCAAGGCGGTCGCGGCCACGCCGCCGCGGTGGCGCTGGATGAATTTGCGCGCCCGGTACCAGCGTGTCGGCGCGTGCGCGACGACGGGGCGTCCGGCCAGATAGCTCGCGACGTCGCCGGCAAGCGCCTCGGCCGATGCGTAGCGGCGCTCGGGGTCGACATCGAGCGCCTTCATCACGATGTTGTCGATGTCGCCGCGCAGCAGGCGCGCGCGCGCCGGATCATGGGTGGCGGCGCCCGGACGCATCACCCGGTCGTCCACGCGCGTGTCGCGCAACGAGCGTCCGCTGACGAGTTCGTACAACACGCAGCCCAGTCCCCAGATATCGGTCGCCGTGGTCACGCGTCCGCCCGCGCGCTGCTCGGGCGCGGCGTAGACCGGCGTGAACGCCTGTGTCGCCGTGTGCTCCTCGCTGGCGGGATCGATGAGCTTGCCGATGCCGAAGTCGAGCAGCACAGGCGTGCCGTCTTCGCGCACGAGAATGTTCGCCGGCTTGATGTCGCGATGCACGATCAGGTGTTGATGCGCGTGCTGCACCGCGCGGCAGATCGAGGCGAACAGACGCAGGCGCGCCGGCAGGTCGAGCGCGTGTTCGTCGCAGTACGCCAGCAACGGCGCGCCATCCACGTACTCCATCGCCAGATACGGCGTGCGATCGGGGGTCTCGCCCGCGTCGAGCAGGCGCGCGATGTTCGGATGATTGAGCTCGGCGAGCAGCGCGCGCTCGCGCGCGAGGCGTTCGCGCGCCGCTGCGGTCGGAATGCCGCGAATCAGCTTGAGCGCAACTTTTTGCGGCGTGTCGCCGAGCAGGCGTTCGGCGAGCAGCACCGTGCCCATGCCGCCCGCGCCGAGCTCGCCGAGGATGCGATAGGCGCCGATCCGGCTCTGCATCGGCTGGGTCAATCCCGTCACCGCATCCAGCACGCCCTTGAGGAAACTCTCGTCCTGCGCGTGGCGGGCGAGCAGGCGCTCGACCTCGGCGACCATTTGCGTGTCGCTTTCACGCGAGGTCAAGAAGTCGTGCCACCGCTCGGGCGGATAGTCGAGCACGGCGTGGAACAGGGATTCGATCCGGGCAAATCGCGGACTGTCCATGGCGCACCTTGCTGATATTCACAGGTTGCTGAGGCACGCAGCCTCCGCCGTCAATAACGCAGAATCGGGACCGAAACCCTCACTGTCCCGATCCCCTGCCCGGACCCGCAATCACGCAGCCAGGCGTTCGCGCAACCACGCGCGCGCGAAGCGCAGATCGCGCTCGACCGTGGGCACGGAAATGCCGAGCGTCTGCGCGATCTCGTCCTGGACCAGGCCGAGCAGCAGCGACATCTCGACGACGCGGCATTTGCGCGCATCGAGCGCTTCGAGTTCGAGCAACGCACTCTCGACGCCGAACCAGGCTTCCGGCCCGGCCACCGCGATGCCGGCGGCGGCGTCGAGGCTGACCGCCGCGAAGCCGCTGCCGCGCTTCTGCGCATGCTCGCGGCGCAGCGCGTCGATCAGGGCCTGGCGCAAGGCCAGCGCGACGGTGCGGAAAAAGTGCACGCGGTCGACCGCATCGAGCGGCTTCTGCAGCAGGCGCAAACAGGCCTCGTGGGCGAGTTCGGTGGTCTGCAACGGTCCGCCGCCGGCGAGCCGTCGCGACGCCATCGTGCGCAGATCGGCATAGACCAGCTCGGCGAGCGCGCGCGGCGCCGCCTCGTCGCCGGCGCGCCAGGCCGCGAGCAGGTCGGTCACACTGTCGCGCTGCGCTGGATGATGGTCCGGGGCATGCATTCGCGTAGTTCGTCCCAAAGGCGGCATTTCGCTTCGTTTTCCGCGAAGCGCGATGCGGGCCAGCCCCTGTCCGTCATGAGTTTACACGAGTGCGCGCGGACGACTCGCGAGGATCGGGATCGCGCAAGACGGACACACGCGCGCCATCGCCGGGTCGCAACGCCGGCCTTGCGCACACGGGCGGGTGGCTCGGCGCCCGGGCGAAACTGCCATCGCCTGCGACCCGGTGATGGCCGGCGCCGCCGGTTTGCGTAGCTGGATATTGAAACGCGAACAAATTTCGAAGGTTCGCGTCAGCGAATCACCGGGGAACCCTCATGCAAACGTATCCGCAGCACCCTGACCACTCACCGCTGCTTCCGCCGACGCGGTTTGCCGCCGCCACGGCGCCCCGGCGATCTCGCGCCGTTCGCGCGTTGCTCGCGGCGACGCTGGCCTTCGCCGCCGCGTCGGCCGCGCACGCGCAGCTTACCGACGTGACCCAGACCCATCCGAACGTGCCCGGCGGCGCGATCGGCAAATCGCTGCAGCAACAGGTCGGCGCGGGCCGCGGCGACGAGTCCACGCCGGGCAGTTCGCTGTATCTGATCGCCCGCGATCCGGCACGCGCGATCCGGCGCGGGCGCCAGGTGTTCCAGCGCAAGTTCACGCTGGAGCAGGGCCAGGGACCGCGCGTGGATTTCGCCTCGCACGGCGACATCATGGCGCAAGCCGCGTTCGGCGCCGGCCTGACCGACAGTTGCGCGGCCTGCCACGGCCGCCCGCGCGGATCGGCCGGCTTCGGCGGCGACGTGGCGACGCGGCCGGACAGCCGCAACGCGCCGCATCTGTTCGGCATCGGCCTGCGCGAAATGCTCGCCGACGAGATGACGCATGACCTGCGCACGATCCGCGACCTGTGCGGCCTGGTCACCGCCATCACCCGGATGCCGATCACCCTGCCGCTCGCGAGCAAGGGCGTGTCGTTCGGCTGGATCAAGTCGCTGCCCGGAGGCAAATGGGACACCTCGCAGGTACAGGGCGTCGATGCCGATCTGCGCGTGCGTCCGTTCTTCCACGACGGCCGCGAGTTTTCGCTGCGCGCATTCGCGGTCGGCGCGTTCAACGACGAGATGGGCCTGCAGGCCGCCGATCCTGTGCTGTGCGCACCCAACGATCCGGCGAACCCGGTCGCGACGACCACGCCGGGCGGCCTCGTGCTCGATCCGAAACTCGATGCGATCAAGCACGCGCCGACCTGTTCGCCGGCCGACGATGCCGACGGGGACGGCGTCGCCAACGAGGTCGATCCCGCGCTGATCGACTACGTGGAAATCTACCTGCTCAACTATTTCCGTCCCGCCGTCGCCAAGACCAGCGAACGCAGCGAACAGGGCCGCGCGCTGCTCGCGCAGATCGGCTGCACGGGCTGCCATGTCGCCCGTTTCACGATCGAGCACGACCGCCGCGTCGCCGACGTCGACACGAAATATGACGCGACGCGCGGCGGCTTCAACCGTCTCTACGCCAATGCGACCACGCTGTTCCGGGTGGTCGCCGACGGCGCCGCGTACCCGAAACTCGTGCCAAAACGCGAACCGTTCGTCGTCGACAACCTGTTCACCGACTTCAAGCGTCACGACCTCGGCCCGGCGTTCCACGAGCGCAACTACGACGGCAGCCTGCACACCCAGTTCATGACCACGCCGCTGTGGGGCGTCGGCACCAAGTCGCCCTACGGCCACGACGGCCGCAGCATGAATCTCGAGGAGGCGATCCTGCGCCACGGCGGCGAAGCGCAGTTCGCTCGCGACGCGTTTGCCGCGCTCGACGACGATGCGCGGCACAGGCTGGTCGAATTCCTGCAAACGCTCGTGCTGTTCCCGCCCGACGACACCGCGTCGAACCTCAACCCGGGCATGCCGGGCAGCATCGCCCCGCAGGACCCGGCACAGCACGGCAGCATCGCCCTGTCGGCGTTGTTCCAGATTCCCGCGGAGGGCGCAGAGTAACGCTGGCGGCGCCGGCGTACCGAGGATGCCTTCGCGCGTGCCGCAACGCATCGTCGCCCTCCGCCATCGGACTCCACGCCGCCTGGAGCGGGAACGAGAACCGAGTCACCGCGATGCGGACGTCTGCACATCCCAGGACGACGGCAGAGAATCCTGCGCGCCCGCTTCCGCCACGGCGACGCGACGCGCGCCGGGACCAAGGACGGTCGCGGGCACGACCGCTTCGACGAAGCGATACTGCCCCGCGCTGCGTGGCGCGAGGTTGCGCGCGACGAACAGCACGTTTTCGCCATCGGCAACGCTGAGCAGGTAGCGCGCCGACGGGTTTGCCGCGTCGCCCTCGATCTCCGCCTGGACGCGCACATCGCCCTCGTGCGTCGGCAGCGCGAGCGGGGCCGGCGCGCCGCGGCGCTGTCCGGCAAGCAGCGTCACCACCGGCAACGAGGCGGTGTCCGCGGTCCGTTCCGTGTGCGTTCGCACGGGCGCCTGCCAGCGAAGGCCGACGACGGCGAGCAACAGCGATGCCGCGATCGCGACACCGATGCCCACACGACGCGGCGTGCGCACACGCGCCCGCGGTGGCGGCGCCGCTGCGCGGCGTTGCGATTCGACAACAGCCCTGGCAAATCGCGCGCGCCAGGGATCGCGCGAGCGCACGACGCGCGCATCGGCGGCAGGCAGGCGCCCGTGCGCGCAGTCGTCGATCAGGTCGCACTCGGCCTCGTCGATGCGGTCGGCGAGTTCCGCGTCGACGAACAATCGCCGTTCGAGTTCGGCGCTGCGCTGCGCATCGAGTCGGCGCATGAGCCAGGCGCGGATGTCCGGATCGCCGATGTCAGTCATCGCATTCGACCGTGTTGGTTCGAGCATTCGTCATGATCGAGAGTGCCGGTTCGTCCGATTCCATCACGGTGCACGCCCCACGTCGCGCCCGACGCGCCGGCGCACGCAGGCTTCGAGCGCCTCGCGCAGGCGCAGCGCGCGGTTGCGCAGGGCGTTGATCGACACGCCAAGACTGGCCGCAAGATCGCGCCGGGTGGCGATGCGCCGGGCGTCGTCGTCGCGATAGTAAGCGAACATCAGTTCGGTGCTGCGCGCGCCGAACCCGCGCAGGCACGCGCGCAGCGCGGCGAGCAGCAGCGGGTCGGTCGCGTCGGATTCATCGGCTTCGGTCTCGACCGCGGCGATCGCTTCCTGGCGCGCCGCCTCCCGCCGGGTACGCCGCTCATGTGCCTCGAACCGCATCAGCTTCGCGATGCCGAATACATAGAGCGCCGCGTTGTCGATGGCCGTGCCTTCGTCGAGACGGCGCGCGAGCCGGTCGAGCGCGTCGTCGGCGAGCGATTCGGCATCGACCGGTTCGTGCTGGCGAAAAAAAAGGACGAGGCGGCGGCGCAACTGCTCGTAGTCGAAGCCGCCGTCCGCCGCGTCGGCGCGCAGTCGCTCGATCAGTCCGTGCAGACGGCGCCGGGCGAGATCGGTGTCGGCGGCGCTCGCGGCCTTCGCTGCGGTCACCGCCAGTCTCCGTGCACGACGAAGCCGGCCCAGTAGTAGGGCGATGCCCAGCGCGGATCGCGCTGCATTTCCGTCTGCGCCACGCGCAGCGCGTCCTGCGGCGAAGCATGCTCCCGCAGCAGGCCGCGATAGAACTTCTCCATGAAGACCGCGCTGGCGCGGTCGTCGATCGACCACAGGCTCGCCACGACGCGTCGCGCGCCCGCGTAGAAAAACGCACGCGCCAGACTGTAGGCGCCCTCCGAGCCCTGCATCCTGCCGATGCCGGAATCGCAGACGCTGAGCACGACGAGGTCGGCAGGCATGCGCAGGTTGTAGATGTCGTTTGCACGCAGGAACCCATCCTGCGCATTGCCGTCGGCGTCGTACAGCGAAAGCACGATGCCGGACAATTCCGGATGACGCAGGTTCAGCAGCGCATGTGTGGCAAAGTGTACAAATGCAAATTTGTCCCATTGCGCCGCAACCGCCGCGCTACGGCTTGCGGCGAAGTCGAGCGCCAGCCACGTGCCGGCCTGCGGCGCCAGCGCGGCGATGCCTTGCGCCTCGCGCCGCGTATTGGGCAAGCGCGCCAGACTGGCGATGCCGGCCTCGGTCATCGCCCGTGACAGCACCGCGTTGTCCGCGGGCCGCGCGTCGCCCGCGCGCCCGTGCAGGCGCGCGTCGTCGCTGCGGAAAACCGGATCGGCGAAGATCGCGACGGTGTCCGTCGCCGCAGGGCGCGGCAGCGCGCGCAATCCGCGCAACGTCGCCAACGAAGGCAGATAGACGAAAGCGGGGGGCGACGCGGGTTGCGCGGGCGCGCTGCGAGCGAACGGCAGCAACGCGAACGGCAGAAGTTGCAGGTCGCCGTCGGCCACGACGGCGACCTGCGCCCGCAACCGGTTGCGGACAGCGGCGGGCAGAATCTGCTCCCGCAGCGCGCGCGCCTGTGCTTCGACCGCCGCGGCTGCGGCGGCATCCTGTCCGGCCAATTTCTCCATCGGCACGGAGGCGGCGAGAGAGGCGCGCGCATCGAGCTTTTCGCGCAGCGCGCCCACCGGCTGCTCGATCGCCGCGCGCGCCGGCAAAACCTGCGCATCGACTCCGTCGCGTGTGATCGCCCAGACATAGCTGCGCTCGTCGCCGAGCCAGTACTCGAGCACGTTCACGTCGTCGTCGAGCAGTTGCCGGCGAATGCCGTCGAGGTCGAATCGCGGCGGGCGCATCAGGTCCGCGTAGCGCGGGTTCGACTCGCGCAGCTTCGCGCGCGCCTGATCGAGCCGGGCATTCGCTTCGTCGAGCGCGTTCTGCAACGTTTCGCGGCGCGCGCGGCTCGCGTTGTCGGACAGCCGCTGGAACTCGTAGGCAGCCGCTTGCACGCCGTCTTCGGCATCGCGTTCGCGCCCGAGCAGGGCGGGATCGACGTCCTTGCGCAGGTCGATGCCGCGTTCGGTCAACTGGTCCTGCAACGATCGCGCGCGCGCGCGCTCCGCGACCTGCAGCGCCGCGGCGGCATGGCCGGCGTGCGGCTCGCGCTGGTGCAACTGCATCAGGATATCGATGTCCAGTGCGTAGTAGGCGCGCATCGACGAGAAATAGCTCGTGCGCAGACGCAGGTTGCTGAGTCGCATGCGTTCGGATTCGATGAGATCGAGCGCCTGTTCGATGAAGCGCCTGGCCGCAATGAAGTCACCGGTCTGCTTTTCCAGCCGCGCCAGCGCCGCCAGCGCCACCGGCTGCTTGCTCAGCGCATGGGTTTGCCGGGCCAGATCGAGGGCATGCACATAGTGCGGTCGCGCAGCGGCGAACTGGTGCTGTCGGCTTTCCAGATCGCCGAGTGCGAGTTCGACCTCGATCGTTTCGTCCTGCGCGCCCTGCTTGCCCGCCATCTCTTTCGCCGCGAGAAAGCGTGTCTTCGCCTCGCTCCAGTTTCCGCGTGCGAGCGCGACCTGCCCCAGGCCGCGCAAGCCGTGTGCCTGCTCGCGAGCGAAGCCGCCGGCGCTGCCGAGGTGCAACGCCTGCTCGTACAGGCCGGCGGCCGCATCGATGCGACCGGCATCGAGCGCCGCGTCGCCCTGGTTCACAAGCGCTTCGGCCACCGCCGGCGGCTCCTTGTTCGCCGCCGCGGCCGCCTCGGATTTCCGATAGGCCGACAATGCCTGTTCGGACTCGCCCAATTCGCGATAGAGATTGCCGAGGTCGCTCCAGGCCATGTTCTCGACCATCGGATACGGCGTCCGGCGCAGGTCGTCGAACGTCTGCGCGAACACGTCGAGCGCGCGGCTGTACTCGCCACGCCCCATCAGCACCGATGCGAGGCGCTCGCGGCCGAACACGACTCCCGGGCCGTCGCCGGTCGCCTGCGCCAGCTTCAGCGCCTCCGTCGCGGCGTCGAATGCCTTGCCCTTCTGCCCCGTTTCCGCATAGTTCGAGACGAGGTTGCCGAGCACGACGCCCTGGAAGCGTTCATCGCCGGTCCTGCGGTACAGCGACAACGCGCGCCGCTGCGCGGCGATCGCGCCGAGGCGGTCGCCGAGGTAAGCCAGGCTGGCGCCGAGCGTGCGCTCGGCTTCCGCCGCGTAGGCCGACACGGACGGATCGCCGCCGCGATCGCAGGCCGTCTCCAGCGCCGTGCGCGCGGATTCCTGCGCCCGGGCGTAGTCGCCCAGCGCGAACAGCAGGCGCGCCCGGCCGGACAGAGTTCGGCGCACTTCGCAGGAATCCGGCACGGCTTGCCACGCCGCGAGTGCGTCGCGGTACGTCTCCGCTGCCCGCTTCGCCGCCGCCTGATCGATGTCCCCGGCCTCGAAACTGCCCGCCGACCGGCGCAGATCGTTCGCCGCCGCCAGCAACGCCTGCGCAGTCGCGCGACGACGGTCCGCATCGCTGGCCGGATGCACCGGACCGAGCGCGATTTCGTAGGAGCTGCCCAACTTGGCCGTCACGGAAAAACGCACGATGACGGCGCCGGTCGCGATCAGCGTCACCTGCTGGACCGCCTGCCTGCCCGCATCCACCTGGAACGAGGGGCGGCCGGCCTCGCCCGCGATGCGCAGCCCGACCGAGTGAACGCCAAGTTGCCGCAAGCTTGTTTCGACGGCGTGGCCGGCGGGCAAGCGCACGGCATAGTCGCGGTGGCCGCCCGCAATCAATTGGGCGCGATACACCTGGCCGGGCTCGAGCGCGTCGACGGCTTCGGGCTGCGCCGCGGCTGCGCACGCGCCGAACCACGCGGCAGCGAGCATCGCCGTCGCCCGATTCCGAACCGATAGTGCAACCCAGCGCACGCTCACTGACGCCGCCCCCGATGCCACCGGAGTTCATACCTTAGCAAAGCTGGATGTCGCAGCGTGATGAATTTCTCAATTCGCCCACTGCATTGCATAGGAGCACCGCGCAACGCGGAGCGTGCGCGGGTCGGCGATACAACCTTGCGAAGGGGCGATTCCATGCGGACGACGGCGTTGTTTTCGACAGCACGCGCGGCGACACGGCGTGCGATCCTGTTTGCGGCCATTGCGCTGCCGACTTTCCTGGGCGGAACGATGTTTGCGGGCGCACCGGCTACGGCGGCCGAACCGACAACGCGTCTTGCCGGACACGTGCTGCCGGCGCTGGCCAACGCCACGCGACAATCGCAAAGCTGGACGAAATGGCTGACCGGCACCGACGCCAGCGACGCGCAGGAGGTCGCCCTCACGATCGTTCTCAATCGCGACGACGAGGCAGGCTTTCAGCAATATCTGCACGACGTCTACGATCCGGCTTCGCCTGTCTTCCGCCGGTTCCTGACGCCAGCGCAGATCGCGGACCGGTTCGGGCCTTCGCAGGCGGCTTACGACGAGACGCTGGCGTGGCTGAAGTCGCAGAATTTCGAACTGGCCGAAGGCTCCGCCAACCGCATGACACTGACGGTGCGCGGCGCGCGCGCCGATGCCGAACGCGCGTTCGATGTGCACATCGACGACTACGCATTCGGCGAACGCAATTTCTACGCGAACGACACCGGGCCGTCCCTGCCCGCCGCGCTGGCCGCGCATGTGCGATACATCGGTGGTTTGTCGAACCTCGCGCAGCCGCTGCACCCGCAACCGCAACGCATGATCCGGCTGGTCTTCGGCCTCAACGTCTGCCACCTCTGGGCGCTCGCTGCCGGGGCCGCGTTCAAGGCCGGCGCGGGACCGGGTTCGAGCTTCAACTACTACGCCGAATTCATCCAGTGCTTCAAGAACCTGTACGGCAAAACTCCCTCCGACATGCTCGCGGGCAGCGATCCGCCGCCGCCGGCATGGCAGGACGCCGACGGCACGGGACAAACCATTGGCCTGGTCGAGTTCGATTCGTACACGCCCAGCGATATCGCCGACTACATCGCGCTGATCGGTCTACCCGACGCCAAGATCAACGACGTCACGCCAGTTCACCTCAATGGTGGCGCCGGAGCTCCGGGCGCGACGCAGGACGAAGTGCTGCTCGATATCGATACCGTGCTCACGCTCGCGCCCGGCGCCAAGATCCGCGTCTACGACGCACCGTTCACTGGCAGCACCAGCTTCCAGACGATGTTCAACGCAATGATCGGCGACCACGTCGGCATCATCAGCAACAGCTGGGCCTATTGCGAGGACCAGACTACGGCGGCCGACGTACAGAGCATCGATGCAATCCTGCAGACTGCAGCAGCCGCCGGCATCAGCGTCTTCAACGGTTCCGGCGACACCGGCAGTACCTGTCTCGACGGCGCCCCGAACACGATCGGCGTGCCTGCGGATTCGCCGCATGCGACCGCGGTCGGCGGCTCGTCGCTGACGCAGGGGCCGGGCCATACCTACGGCAGCGAAACGTGGTGGAACGGCGTCGGCGACACGCCTCCGTCGGGACAGGGCGGATTCGGCGTCAGCAGATATTTCGCGCGACCGTCGTATCAAAACGGCTTCAATGCAAACGCCGCGCGCTCGATTCCCGACGTGGTCTCGAACGCCGATCCCGCGCACGGCGTCGCGATCTGCAACGCGAGCGAAGGCGGCTGCCCGACCAGCGCGCTCAACGGCGGCACGAGCTTCGCCGCACCGACCTGGGCTGCATTCACCGCGCTGCTCAACCAGACCCAGGGCAGCAATCTCGGCCTGCTCAATCCGCAGCTCTACGCGCTCGCCGCGAACGGCGTGTTCCACGATGCCGCCTCGATGGGCAGCGACTTCGCCCACGTCGGCCTCGGTTCGCCGCGGTTGGCGGCGCTGCACCAGAGACTGACCGCGCAGACGACCGGCAGCGTCGATGCGGCCGTGTCGCGCGTATGGGTCTACGGCGACGACAATCTCACCACGTATCCGGAAACGGCGAACGGCCTGATGCGCTACGGCGACGGCAGCACGAAGGGCTATGTCGTCATCAAGCTCGCCGACGCGATGGGCAACCTCGTCGCCGGCAAGACAGTCACACTGACCGCCAACGCGGGCAGCCATGCCACGATCGCGCCGGCGAGCGCCGTCACAGACGCGTCCGGCAACGCGATCTTCATCGTCACCGATCTGACCGCCGAGCCGCTCGTACTGACCGCACAGGACCTGACCGACGGCATCACGCTGACCCAGACCGGCAAATTCGATTTCGTCGTCGCCCGCGCGGCGAGCAGTTCCATCGTCGCCCTCTCCGCCACCGCCGCTGCGGACGGTGCCAGCACCGACACGATCACGGTCACGCTGCAGGATTCACTCGGGCGCCCGACGCCCGGCAAGGAGGTGACGCTCGCCCAAAACGCACATTCCGTCGTTACCGCGCCGAATCCGAGCGTGACCAATGCGTCCGGCCAGATCGCCTTCACCGTGACCGACACGGTCCAGGAACAGGTGACCTACACCGCGGTCGACGCGACCGACGATCTGCCTGTGCCAGGCTCGGCTGTGGTGACGTTCAACGCCGGCGGCAGCGACAACTGCGGCAACAGCAATTTCGGCGATCCGAACATCACGGCGGCGCTCGGCTACGCGATCACGCCGTATGCGACCGGCTTCCTGCCCAAGCAGATCGCCGCGGGCGGCCTCGTCGCCCAATGCCGCGGCGCCTACGGCCTCGCTTTCGACGCCGCCGGCAACCTGTTCGTTTCCGATTCGGCCTACGGCGACATCTACAAGTTCCCGCCCGGCGGCGGCGCGGTCGGCGCGGGCACGAAACTGACCCCGACTCCGCTCGGGCCGTTGCTGGCCGGTCTGACGTTCGGCAAGGACGGCAAGTTCTATGCCTCGCAGTTCGCGACGACGGGCAACTTTTTCACCGGCGCGGTGTTCGAAGTCAACCCGGCCAGCGGCGCATTCGTGCGCACGGTCGCCTCGTCGATCACCTGCGCGAGCTTCCTCGCGACCGATCCGATCAGCGGCGACGTGTTCGTCGACGATTCCTGCGGCGGCGGCGGCTCGGACAACCCGTCGATCTGGCGCATCGCCAACCCGGGCAGCGCAACGCCGACGACGACCGTGTATGCGACGACCTCCGGCACCAACGGCGGAATTTCCTTCGCACCCGGCGGCACGCTCTACGCGATCGACTACCTCGGCACCGGGCTGTCGAAGATCGCAGGCACGGCCGCGGCCACGCCGGGCCAACGCACGCAGCTGAACGGCGTGAGTTCACCCGCACTCGACATCGCCGCGCTCGGCGCGGGAACGGGCGGAGACGCCAAGACGCTGATCCTGGGTACGGCCGCTGTGGCCGGCGGCCTGCCGGCCGGCATGAAGATCTTCGATGCGACGACCACGCCGATCACGGCGAAGTCGATGCTGGTCAACAACGCCTTCGCCACGGTCGACCTGCAGGGGCCGGACGGCTGCCTGTATGCCGGCATGGTCACCACGATCTACAAGATCACCAACGCCGACGGCAGTTGTCCGCTGAACTTCAACCAGGCCGCTTTGACGCTGAGTCCCGCGGCGGTGTCGCCGAATCCGTTGCAAGGCACGACGCAGACCTTTACCGCGCAGTTGAGCAACGCGACCGTGCTCGCGGGCACGCCGGTCTATTTCGACGTGACCGGCGCGAATCCGATGACAAAAATCGTCCGTGCGGGCGCGAACGGCACGGCCAGCTTCAGTTACACGGCCGTCAACGCGGGCGACGACCGCATCGTCGCGTCGATCGCCGTCGGCGCGACGACGCTGACCTCGAACACAACCAGGGTGACCTGGAACAACGGCTCGCACACGACCGCGCTGTCGCTCAATCCGAGTCCGCTCGGCGGCACATCGGGACAGAGCGTCACGGTCAAGGCCATGTTGATCGATCTGTCGGCCAATCCGCTTGCGCGGCTGTCGGGCCAGAGCGTGACATTCACTCTGGGCACGCAAACGTGCACGGGCAGCACCGATGCGGGCGGCGTTGCGAGTTGTGCGATGCCGCTGCCGAGCGGGCAAGCCGGCCAGGCCACGCTGCGGGCAAACTTCCCCGGCGCCGGCATATACCTCGCGTCGAGCGACAGCCAGGCCTTCACGACCCTCGCCCCCGTCGCGGCACTCGCGGCGACGACCACGAATCTCACCGCCACGCCAAATCCGGTGACGACAGGACAGGCGCTCACGCTGACGGCGAGTGTCGCCGCCGCTGCGCCCACGTCGAACCCGAGTACGACGGCTGCGCTGCCCGCGGCGGCAACCGGCGTCGTCGCCTTCAGCGACAACGGCGTGCTGATCGGCAACGCCGCGCTCGATGGCAGCGGGCGAGCGGTGCTCGTCGTTTCCTCGCTCGCCGTCGGCACGCACAACCTCGTCGCGAACTACGCGGGCGACGCGAACAACGCCGCGAGCGCGAGCGCCCCCGTGACGGTTACGGTGCTCGCCGCACCGACTGCCGGCGCAGTCGCCACGCCGGCGCTGGCGGCGTGGGCGCTGGTGTTGCTCGCATTCGGCGTGCTGCTGATCGCGGCGCGCAAGCGACGGCGCCAGGAGCAATAGCGCGGACAGACTTGTTGTTCAATTGCGGATCGATATGGCCAGAATCGCGTCGTTCCGGCAGTCGTGGCCCGCGACAACGGGCCGGAAGGAATTCAGTAGCCAAGGACGGCAACGCTGCCGTTTGCGCATTCGGGATGCCGCCATCACCCGCCTCGACTTCCGGAGGGCACGCCCATGATTTCGCCACGCAGCATTCGCCAGCCGCGCACCGCGAACCGGCGCGACGATCGTCCCGCGATCGTGCCGGCCCTCGCGTTGTGTACGCTGCTCGCCGCAGGAACCATGGCGCCGGCGGCGGCCGGCACGAATCAGTGGACCGGCGCCGGGCCGTACGGCGGCCTCGTCACGGTGCTCGTGCGTGATCCGAAGACGCCCGCGAACCTGTACGCCGCGGGCATCAGCGGCATCTACAAGAGCGGCGACGGCGGCGCGAACTGGGCGCTGGCGAGCAACGGCATCGTCGACCCGTCGGTCGACGCGATCGCGATCGACCCGGCCACGCCGACGACGCTGTACGCCGGTTCGCTGTACGGCGGCACCCTCGTCAAGAGCACCGACGGCGCGAAGAGCTGGACGCCACTCGCCAGCGGGCCAACGCTCGCGGTCGCGATCGCGATCGATCCGAAGACGACCTCGACGCTGTACGTTGCGCAGAGCCGGAACGGCCTGTCCAGGAGCTCCGACGGCGGCAACAGCTGGACCCGGCTCAACAGCGCCAATTTCCCGAACGCGTTCGCGACATTCAAGGCGCTTGCCATCGACCCGGTGACGACGACCACGATCTACGCCGGCGAACAGGGCGGCGGCGTGTTCAAGAGCACCGACGGCGGCGCGACCTGGAATGCGGCGAACAACGGCTTCACCGGGCCTGTCATCCAGGTTCTCGCGCTCGCGGTCGATCCGGGCAGCCCCGCCACGCTCTACGCCGCCGCGAACACGAGCGGCGGCTCGGGCCTGTTCAAGAGCAGCGACGGCGGCGCGAGCTGGAGCAACGTGCTCGCCGACAAGAACGGCGTCATCGGCGTGCAGAGCGTCGCGGTCGATCCGGGCAATGGCGCCAATGTATACATCGGCACGTTTTCCGCCGGAATGGAGCGCAGCACGAACGGCGGCACGAGCTTCGGCAAAATCGCCACCGGTCTGCCGAACGTCGGCGTCAACGCGATCGCGATCAATGCGCAGAACGCCGCGGACGTGCTGATCGGCACCGTCAACGGCGCCTTCGCCACGGCGAATTCGGGCGGCGCCTGGGCCGCGTCGAGCAACGGGCTCGCCCTGACCAGCGTGACTGCGGTTGCCGTCGATCCGTCCACGCCGACGACCGCATACGCGGCGACGAAATACTCCGGCTTGTTCAAGAGCACGAATGCGGGCGGCAGCTGGACCGCGATCGACAACGGCATCGGCGCGACCGGCAACCTGGCCTGCCAGGCACCGATTTTCTCTTCGCTCGCGATCGATCCGAATACACCGGCAACGCTCTACGCGGCCAGCGCATGCACGCTGAGCAACGCCGTATACAAGAGCACCGACGGCGGCGCGCATTGGACCAGCTCGGCCGCCGGCTTGCCGGCGTACGTCGGCATCGCTGCCGTCGCGCTCGACCCACTTGCCACTTCGACCGTCCTCGCCGCGTCCGCCGGCAATGGCTTGTATCGCAGCGCCGACGGCGGCACCACCTGGGCCGCGGTCGACAGCCTGGCGGGAATCCAGGTCACCGGACTTTCCTTTACGGTCACGCCGGCGGCGCCAGCCTCATCGGGTTCGCGGGCCGACACTGCCGGCCCGTTGACGGCTCCGAACAGTTCCGCCCCATCGGCAACGAGCGGCGGCACGTCAACGGCGGCGGCTTCGACAAGCGGCTCCGGAGTGATGGTCTCGAGCGATGGCGGGAAAACCTGGACGCTCGTGCCGGTAGACTCGGCGACCGTCAGATACTGCAACGACGTGTACGAGGCCGTCCTGTTCTATAGCGCCGGACAAACAAGCAATGGCGTTCTCAGAAACGCAATACTCGCCTGCCTGAGTCTGGATCCAAACGACTATCTTGGCTACACGATCAAGCTGAGGCCCGGAAGCTCCTCCTCGTCCTTCCAGACCAGTTCCGCCCTGTCCGGCAGCAGCGCTCCGGTGGTCGACCAGATCATTCCGCTGGCCTACCCGGACGGCGCCGCCGCGAAAGCGGTCGCCTGCGCGCCCATCTCGGCTGCCACCGCCGATCCGCTCGACGCGAACGGCTTTTACGCCGGCGCGGCGTGCGGCGTGCTCCACGGCACCAACCTCGGTCAACAACTCGTGACGATGAATGCGGGCTTGCCGACCAACCTGCAGATCAATTCGATCGCGATCAGCCCGGATGGATCGACGCTGTACGCCGGCGCGCAGAGTGGCGGCGTGTATACTTTTTCCACGACAGGTTCGGCCACGCCGGCCGTCAACCTCGATCAGCGCGGATTGAGCGGCGCCTGGTACAACCCGGCGACCAGCGGCCAGGGACTGGTCATGGAACTCATGCAGGATCAACTCGGCGCCGGCAAGGGCAACCTGTTCGCCGGCTGGTATGCCTACGATATCGCGCCGGCCGGCGGCGAAGAGAAGCAGCGCTGGTACGCGGTGCAGGGCGAAGCCGACAGCGACGCGGCCACCGCTTCGCTCGGCATCTACACCGGCTTCGGCGGCAACTTCAACGCGCCGCCGAAAATCTCCGCCGGCAAAGTCGGCCAGGCAACGATATCGTTCAGCGATTGCGGCAGCGGACAACTCGGCTATCACTTCGACGACGGCCGCAGCGGCAGCATTCCGCTGACGCGGCTGGGCGCGAATGTGAGCTGCACACCGGCCGGCGACACCGGCGCGGCCGGGCTCAACCTGCTCTCCGGCACGTGGTACGACCCCGCCACGAGCGGGCAAGGCATCGTGTTCGATCTGGTGCCGAGCCAGAACCTGCTGTTCGCCGGCTGGTACACCTACGCGGCGAACGGCAGCGCGCTGGCCGGCACGGCCAGCCAGCGCTGGTACACCCTGCAAGCCACGCTGCCAGCCAGCCTGAAGGCCGGCCAGTCGTTCGCCGCGCAAATCTATACCGGCACCGGTGGCGTATTCGACAATCCGACCAAAATCACGGGCGGACAAGTCGGCAGCGCCACATTGAGTTTCGCCGATTGCGGCCACGCGACGCTGAGCTATACGTTCGCCACGGGTGGCAACAGCGGCCTGGGCGGTTCGGTCAATCTGGTGCGCCTTTCGACCGCCCCGGCGGCATGCGGTCTTTGACCTCCGGGACGCGCTAGGCGAACGGATCGCGCAGCACGATCGTGTCGTCGCGGTCCGCGCCCGTGGCGACGAGGGCCAGGTGGCAGCCTGACAGTTCCTCGACCGCGCGCAGGTAGGCGCGCGCCGCGGCGGGCAGCTTGTTCCAGTCGCGGATACCGCCGGTAGGCTCGTTCCAGCCGGGGAATTCGAGATAGACGGGCTTGCATTCGTCCCAGCCCGCAGCGTCGAGCGGCGCGAGTTCGCGGCGCTTGCCACGGTACTCGTAGGCGATGCAGACCTTGACGCTGGGCAGGCCGTCGAGCACGTCGAGCTTGGTGATCGCGAGGCCGTTGATCGCGTTGATCTGGGTCGCGCGCTTGAGCGCGACCAGGTCGATCCAGCCGCAGCGGCGCGGGCGCCCGGTGCTCGCGCCGAATTCGTTGCCGACCTTGCGCAGGCGTTCGCCCATCTCGTCGTGGAGTTCGGTCGGGAACGGGCCGCCGCCGACGCGCGTCGCATACGCCTTGCAGATGCCGAGCACGTAGTCGATGTCGCAGGCGCCGACGCCGGTGCCGGCGAGCGCGCCGCCGATCGTCGTGTTCGACGAGGTGACGTAGGGATAGGTGCCGTGATCGATGTCGAGCAGCGCGCCCTGCGCGCCTTCGTACATGATGTGCTCGCCGCGGCGGCGCGCGTCGTAGAGCAACGTGGCGACGTCGTCGATCATCGGCTTCAGGTATTCGCCGAACGCGAGCGCGTCATCGAGCACCTTCCGGTAGTCGACTGCGTCGGCCTTGAGCCACTGAGTGAGAATGAAGTTGTGGTAGTCGACCGCGGCGCGCAGTTTTTCCGGCAGCTCCGACGGATACATGAGGTCGGCGACGCGCACGCTGCGGCGCGCGACCTTGTCCTCGTAGGCCGGACCGATGCCGCGCCCGGTCGTGCCGATCGCCGACTTGCCGGCCGCTTTCTCACGCGCCTGGTCGACGGCGATGTGGTAAGGCATGATCAGCGGCGTCGCCGGGCTGATCTTCAGGCGCGAGCGCACCTCGACGCCATTCGCCTCGAGCTCGTCGATCTCGGTCTTCAGCGCCTGCGGTGAGAGCACGACGCCGTTGCCGATCAGGCACAGCGTGCCCTCGCGCAAAATGCCCGACGGGATCAGGTGCAGCACCGTTTTCTTGCCCTTGATCACGAGCGTGTGGCCGGCGTTGTGGCCGCCCTGGAAGCGCGCGACCGCGCCGACGCGCTCGGTCAGCAGATCGACGATCTTGCCCTTGCCTTCGTCGCCCCATTGCGCGCCGAGGATTACGACTGACTTGCCCATGTTTGCTCTCGCTTTTTGCTCGTCATTACTCGCGTCTTCCCGACGCTCGCCCTTCGGGCCATTCGCTACGCGAATGTTCGTTTCGGTATCCTGCCTTCACAGTCCCGCGAAAGCGGGAATCCATTTCGATCTTGTTTTGCTTTGGCTTTTTGCAGTCGCGTCCGTTCGCCTTTCCGCTCGCATCCCGCAAGCGGGCTCCTTTCTTTGCTTGTGCAAAGAAAGTAGCCAAAGAAACACACCCCGGATGCCGCGCTCGCGCGATAGAGCTGCGCGAGTCCGCGAGGTCATGCCGGGGTTCGTTGAACGCCCATCCCTGTGCGTGCAACGAACTCGCGCGCATCGTGCGCGCGATCCTGCGGACGTTTCCGTCACGACCTCGCCGCGGCAAACGGGGCCCGAGGACCAAAAACCAGAATCAAAAGCCAAATTCAAAAGAGGGCTGTACCGATCTGCTGCGTTACTTTGTGTCGCCCTTGGCCTCGCCGAAATACTTCATGAATTCCGACTTCGGATCGAGCACGATCACGTCGCCGCCGCCGAACGCGCTGCGATAGGCGTCGAGCGAACGATACAACGCGTAGAAGTCAGGATTCTTGCCGTAGGCGCCCGCATAGATTTCGGTCGCCTTGGCGTCGCCTTCGCCGCGTTTGGTCTGCGCGTCGCGTTCGGCCTCGGCCTTGATCACCTGCACCTGGCGGTTGGCGTCCGCGGTGATCTTCGCCGCCTGCTCGGCGCCGGTCGAGCGCAGGTCGTTGGCCAGACGCGTGCGCTCCGAGCCCATGCGCTTGTACACCGACAGCAGCACCTCGTCCGGGAACTCAATGCGCTTGATGCGCACGTCGACGACGTGAATGCCGAGGCCGGCCGCGGCCTTGTTCGCCTGGTCGCGCACGCGCTCGGTGATGTCCGAACGCGCGCTGGCGATCAGGTCGGACAGCGTGTGCGAGTTGAACTCGAAGCGCAGCGGATCCTTGATGATCGGCGTCAGCCGGCTGTTCGCCTGGCTCTGGAACGAATCCGCGCCGAACGAGCGGTAATACAGCGCCGGGTTCTCGATCTGCCACTTCACGTAGAAGTCGACGTTGACCGGGTTCTTGCCCGAATCGAAGTAGCGCTCCGGCTTGGCTTCGAGATTGAGCATGCGCCGGTCGAAGCGCACGACCGTCTGGATCAGCGGAATCTTGAAGTGCAGGCCTGGCGCATAGTCCGGGCTGGTCTTGCCGTCGTCGCCCTGGATGCGTCCGAACTGGGTGACGAGCGCGCTCTCGCCTTCCCTGACGACGAAGGCGGAATTGACTGCGAGCACGACCAGGAGCACGGCCAGGATCGGAGTGATCAGTTTCATTGCGCGGCTCCCGTCGCGGCGGCCGCGGCAGCTGCCGCATCGGCCTTCATCTTGTCCAGCGGCAAGTAGAGGATGTTCTTGCCGTTGCCCGAATCGACCACCTTCTGGCTGTGGCCGAGTACCTGCTGCATCGTCTCCAGGTACAGGCGCTTGCGCGTCACTTCGGGCGCGGTGCGGTATTGCGACTCGATCAGGCTGAAACGCTGCGCATCGCCGGTCGCCTTGGCGATCTGCGCGGTCTTGTAGCCTTCGGCGTCGGCGAGAATCGCCGCGGCGTCACCGCGCGCGAGCGGCACGACCTTGGCCGCGTAGGCCTGAGCGTCGTTGATCGCCTGCTTCTGGTTGTTGCTCGCGTTGTTGACGTCGTCGAAAGCCTCTTTGACTTCATGCGGCGGCAGCAGGTTCTGGAAATTGATTTCGTTGACGTTGAGGCCGACCGCATACGCGTCGAGCGTCGCCTGCAGCACCTTTTTCGTCTCGCCGACGATGTCGGAGCCGTGGCTGGACAGGATCTGGTCCATGTCGCTCGAGCCGATCACCTGGCGTACCGCGCTTTCCGCGGCCTGCTTGAGCGTGTCGTCCACGGCGGTCGCGGCGAACAGGTATTTCTGCGCATCGACGACCTGGTACTGCACGGTGAAGTTGATCTCGACGATGTTCTCGTCGCGGGTCAGCATGCGCACCGTGTCGGCGGTCTGCCGGCTCGTGGTCTCGACCTTGATCACCTGCTCGATCGGCGCGGGCCACTTGAGATTGAGGCCGTTCTGCATGATGCGGTCGAACTTGCCGAAGCGCAGCACGACGCCGACCCGCTGCGCGTCGATCGAAATCCAGCTGTCGAACACGGCCCAGACCAGCGCCAACGCGACGACGCCGAGCAGGATGCCGCCGAGCGGGGGCGTGGATGCGCTACCGCTGCCTCCGCCGCCCTTGCCGCCGCCGAACAGGCCGCCGAAACCCTCGCGCAGCTTGCGCAGGAACGCCTCGACGTCGGCCGAGTCTTTCTTGCCTTTCCAGGGGTCGCGGTTGCCGCCGCCGGGTTCGTTCCAGGCCATCGTGGTCTCCAGTAGGCAACCGGAATTCAGCGTGCGGTTGCCTTCAAATTGTAAGGGCCAAAACCCAAAGGTCAAACCTCGCGCACGGTTCAGCGCGAAACACGCGACTCGGCACCGGCTTTCGGCCTTTGGCTTTTCCTGGCGGGCAACTTCGGCGCAGCGGCGGCTTCGACGTGCGCGAACTGCGCGCGCAGCCAGTCGCCGTCGCCGTCGGGCAGGCCGAACAACGGTTCGATCAGCGCGCGTGGCGCGTCGATCTGGATTTCCCAGCCGCGCTCGGCCGGGCGTTCCGCGCTGACGAAACCCGCCGCAATCAGGCGTGCGCGCAGGCGCCCGGCGTGCTCGGGCAAGGCCAGCCAGCGGTGTACGCGATCGCGCTGCAGAGCCGTCGTCAGCGCTTCGCGCAGCAGATCGAGTCCGCTGCCGGTGACCGCGGAAACCCATACGCGCGCGGTCCGGCCGCCGTCGACGCTCTCCGAGCGCGGTCGTGCGCCTTCGACCTTGTCGATCTTGTTGTAGACGAAGATCTGCGGCACGTCCTGCGCGCCGATTTCCTCGAGCACGCGCTGCACTTCCTCGACGCGCCGGTCGTGCTCGGGATCGGCCGCGTCGACGACATGGAGCAGGATGTCGGCATCGCGCGTTTCCGCGAGCGTCGACTTGAATGCGGCGACGAGATCGTGCGGCAGATCGCGGATGAAGCCGACCGTATCGGCGAGCAGCACCGGCCCGCAGGCCAGGCCGTCGATGCGGCGCAGGGTCGGATCGAGCGTCGCGAACAACTGGTCGGCCGCATAGACGCCGGCGCCGGTGATCTTGTTGAACAGCGTCGACTTGCCCGCGTTGGTGTAGCCGACCAGCGCCGCCGTCGGCACCGAGTTGCGCCGGCGCGCGCGCTTGGCGGTATTGCGCTGGGTCTCGACTTTTTCCAGGCGCTGCTCGAGCTGCTTCATGCGCGCGGCGAGCAGACGGCGGTCGAGTTCGAGCTGGGTTTCGCCGGGGCCGCGCAGGCCGATCGCGCCGCCGCGCTGGCGCTCCAGGTGCGTCCAGCCGCGCACGAGGCGCGTCGACATGTGCTTGAGCTGAGCGAGTTCGACTTGCAGCTTGCCCTCGTGCGAGCGAGCGCGCTGGGCGAAGATGTCGAGGATGAGACCGGTGCGGTCGACGACGCGGCACTCGGTATACTTTTCCAGATTGCGCTCCTGCACCGGCGAGAGCGCATGGTTGACCAGGATCAGGTCGGCGTCGAGCGCGGCGCGCTGCGCCTTCAGTTCCTCGGCCTTGCCCGTGCCGACGAAGAATTTCGGGTTCGGCTTGTCGATGCGCGCGGCGAGATTGCCGACCACGGTCGCACCTGCCGAACGCGCGAGTTCGCCGAATTCGTCGGCTTCCTCGACATTGCGGGTAACGGCGGAATCGCCAACCCAGCGCGGCTGCAGCAGCAGCGCGCGTTCACCTTTTCGCGAACGTTCGAACAGGACGAATCAACCTTCGGAAGTTTCCGCGTCGCCGCCGGCGCCGTGGCCGCCTTCGCCGCCGATGCGCACATTGCGGCTCGGCACGATCGTCGAAATGGCGTGCTTGTAGACCATCTGGCTGACGGTATTGCGCAACAGCACGACGAACTGGTCGAACGACTCGACCGTCCCCTGCAGCTTGATGCCATTGACCAGATAGATCGACACGGGAACGCGCTCGCGGCGCAATGCATTCAGGAACGGATCCTGCAACGACTGACCCTTGGACATTTCTTTTTCTCCTTGCTTTCTTACCAACTTGTGCGAACCGACAAAAAGGGGCGGCCCAAGAGAAATATGGTCGCAACGCCTCGGCTCAAGATGGTGAAATTCTATACCTTTTCAATAAATTAACAAGTAGGAGCGGCTGATTGCAGTGCCTGGCCATCCGCGCCGCGCCGCCGCAACCGGTGCTCCGGCCCGACCCATCGGGCGATCACCGCGACAGGAAATCCGACACCGCGCGCTCCGCCCGGGCGGTATGCGCGCGATCGAACGGATCGATGGCCAGGGCGTCGCGATCGGAGCGGAGCCAGGTGATCTGGCGCTTGGCCAGTTGGCGTGTGGCGTGGATGGCGCGTTCGCGACACTCGGCCAGATCGAACGCGCCATCGAGATGCTGCCAGACCTGGCGATAGCCGACCGCTCGCATCGAGGCGAGATCGGCATGCAGGTCGGCGCGCGCGCGCAGGCGGCGCACTTCGTCCACGAAGCCCTGCGCGAACATCGCATCGAGCCTTTCGGCGATGCGCGCATGCAGCGCGGCGCGGTCCTGCGGCATCAACACGAGCTTGAGCACGCGCCAGGGGAAACGTTCACGCGCCCCCCCCAGTTGTTCCGACAGTGGCCTGCCGGTCAGTTCGATCACCTCGAGCGCGCGCTGGATGCGCTGCGCATCGCCCGGACGGATGCGCTGCGCCGCGGCGTGATCCAGCGCGGCGAGGCGCGCATGCAGGGCCGGCCAACCCAGCGCGCGTGCCTCGTCCGCCAAGCGGTCGCGCAACCGCGCGTCGGCTTCAGGCAGGTTGGACAAGCCGTATTGCAGCGAGTGGAAATAGAGGCCGGTACCGCCGACCAGCAGCGGCGTATTCCCCGCGGCCGTGATCGACCCCATTTCGCGCAAGGCATCGGCGCGGAATTCCGCCGCCGAGTACGCGTCGCGCGGATCGCGGATGTCGATGAGTCGATGCGGATGGCGCGCCAGCGTCGCCGCATCGGGTTTCGCCGAGCCTATGTCCATGCCGCGGTAGACCAGCGCCGAGTCGACACTGACGAGATCGACGCCGAAGCGGTCGGCGAGGCGCAAGGCCAGCGCCGTCTTGCCCGACGCGGTCGGGCCCATCAGGAAGATCGCGAGCGGGCGCTGGTCGGCGTACGTGGGCAAGGGCTGCGGGTCGGGGTCGGGTGACTGAGGGCGGAGCATAAGGCTTTTCCGCTGCCCGGCGCCCCCGTCCGCGCGCGGCTATAATTCCGCTCCCAAGCAAGGACACCGCCATGTCGCAAGCAATGATGAAGGCGCTGGTCAAGCGCGAAGCCGGCAAGGGCATCTGGATGGAACAGGTGCCGCTGCCCGAGATCGGCCCGAACGAGGTGCTGGTCAAGCTCGAAAAGACCGCGATCTGCGGCACCGACCTGCACATCTACAAGTGGGACGAGTGGTCGCAGCGCACGATCAAGCCGGGCCTCGTCATCGGCCATGAATTCGTCGGCCGCATCGTCGACATGGGCCCGGGCGTGCGCGGCTACGCGATCGGCCAGCGCGTCTCGGCGGAAGGCCACATCGTCTGCGGCGTCTGCCGCAACTGCCGCGCCGGCAAGCAGCACCTGTGCCCGCACACGATCGGCATCGGCGTGAACCGCAACGGCGCATTCGCCGAATACATCGCGATGCCGGCGTCGAATCTGTGGCCGGTGCCGGACCAGATACCGTCGGAACTTGCCGCGTTCTTCGATCCCTACGGCAACGCCGCGCACTGCGCGCTCGAGTTCGATCTGATCGGCGAGGACGTGCTCATCACTGGCGCGGGCCCGATCGGCATCATCGCTGCGGGCATTGCCAAGCACATCGGCGCGCGCAACGTCGTCGTCACCGACGTCAACGACTACCGCTTGAAGCTCGCCGCCGACATGGGCGCGACGCGCGTGGTCAACGTGTCGAAACAGTCGCTCAAGGACGTCATGGCCGACCTGCACATGGAAGGCTTCGACGTCGGCATGGAAATGTCCGGCAATCCGAAAGCGTTCGGCGACATGCTCGACTGCATGTACCACGGCGGCAAGATCGCGATGCTCGGCATCATGCCGAACGGCGCCGGCATCAACTGGGACAAGGTCATCTTCAAGGGCCTCGTGCTGCACGGCATCTACGGCCGACGCATGTACGAGACCTGGTACAAGATGACGCAGATGCTGCTGACCGGGTTCCCGCTGCAGAAGGTGCTCACCCACCAGATCCACATCGACGATTTCCAGCGCGGCTTCGACCTGATGGATGCGGGCACTTGCGGCAAGGTCGTCTGCTCCTGGAATTGACGCGCGCGTCGGCCGCCGCGACGGCGCAGCAAGGCGGTCCGTCGTTCCGCCTGTGCCGGAACGACGGCCGGCGCAGGCGCATGTCGAAGATTCGCCCTGCCGCCCGCATCATCGCTGCATCCATGAAACTGCTGCCGGCTCTGCTCCTGTTGGTTGTGCTGTCACCGCGCGCGTCCACCGCGCGCGACGCCCCCGCGTGCGTGCGCGAGTGCGGCTACGAAGCGGAGCCGGTGCTCGACGCGGCCGCGGTCGCCGAGCCTGCGCTGCTGAGCGGGCCGAATTTCACCGTCGATCCCAAGGCGCAGGTCGGCGGCTACATGGCGCGTTTCTCGATCACGACGAAGTACGGTCCGCTCGAGGCCGACAGCGCACAAATGCTTGCGATCCGCGTCGCCGAGATTCCGGCGATCGAAGCGCTGGACCGGGCCACGCGCAGCGGTGCGTTCGGCCACGCGCTGGCCGAACGCGGCAGGAAGACCGGCACCGCGATCGCCAACGTCGTGCGTCACCCGGTCGATTCGATCGTCGGCCTGCCGATGGGCGTCGTGCGCTATTTCAAGAAGCAGATCGGCATCTGGGCCAACCGCGTGCAGGGCGTCAGCGACCGTTCCGCGCGCATCATGGAAAACAAGGGCGATCCGTTCCGCGCGCCTGACGGACCGATGACCGCGGGCCGCGACGTGCCCGCCGGCGCCGCCGCGGCCGCCAACGCCGGGGCGAAGAACCGTAACGAGCCCGATGCCGGCGGTTACATCGGCGTCGACACGCCGGGCCTGGTCGCGGACGATGGACAAGGCATTCCACCTCCGCCCGAGGAACCGGAGAAGCCGAGCAAGGCCTGGTACGCGCGCGCCGGCCGCGACACCGGACGCGAGGTCAAGCGTTATCTGAAATACAGTTCCTCGCGCAACGAAATCGCCAAGCAGCTCGGCTTCGATCCGGGCACGTCGAATCCGTACATCGTCGAGCGCCTGAACTCGCTCGCATGGGCCGCGGTCTGGGGCAATTTCTCCGCCGGCCAGGCGCTCGGCGCGATCGGCGGCACGGCCGCCGACGTGATCGCCGACTCGGGACTGGTCAACGAGTACGTGCTGAGCCACACACCGGAGCAGATCCGCGAACGCAACGAAAAGCAGCTCGCGTCGGTCTGCAGCGACGAGTTCGGCATCCGCCAGTTCCTCAAGCGCGGCGGCTTCAGCGACACGATGCGGACGCAGCTCGCCGACTCGGTCGTCGCGCTCGCGCCGCGCGCGGGATGCAACGAACTGCTCGAGCTCGGCACGGTGACCCACGGCGAGGTCGAGGGACGCTATCTGGTCGATGCCTTGTCGCAAATCCGCAGGCACTGGCCGAACGAACGCGGCGGCAACTTCGTCATCGCCGGCGCGGCGCTTGTCTACATCGCGCGCGACGGCAGGCTGCTGCTGCCGATGCCGGTCGACTACCTTGGCTGGACCGCGGACATCGACGAGTTCTTCACGCGCCCCGAATTCAGGGCCGCGGACAAGACCGCGCTGGTCGGCGGCGAAGCGTCAACGCTCGCGCAACACAAACTGCGCGAACGCGGCTGGCAACTGCTGCAACGCGCGCCGTACGACGGCGCGCCGCGCTATCCGGGCGGCAGGTTCACCCGGACGGCGCGCTAGCCGCGGCGGGCGTGACTTCGATCTTGTCGAGCAAGTCTTCGTAGTAGATGCCGTTGGTGCCGTACATCAGGAATTTCCGCGCCGCCTTGTGCGCGGCCGCATCGGCGCCCGCATCGCGCAAGGTGTCCTCCGCGGCCGTCGTGAACAGGGGTTGCACGTTTTGCAGGTTGGCTTCGTACTGCTCGCGCAGGCGCCGGAACAGCGCCGCACGTTGCGTCGAATCGAATGTGCGCACCTGCGCCGCGGTCTGCGCGCGCAGCGCGGCCAGCGCATCTTCGGCAGACTTCGGCGCCGGCTCCGGCTTCGAATAGCGGATCCGGCCGAAGGTATCGGCGTACGCGCCCTGGTCAAGCCGCCAGACGAGACGCTCGCCGCGCGCGAATTCGGCTTCGTCCGGCGCGCTGGCGATCATGCGCGTGCTGCGCCCGACATCGTCGAGCATGTCGCTCGCGATCGTCGCCCAGTCGCGGTTCGCACGCGCGATGAGCCTCGGCAGCATCTCGCTCCACCATGGCAGCGCGAGCAGCGGCAACAGCGTGAGCACCCACAGCACCGGCGCCGACGGTTCGCCGGGGAAAAAAAAGCGCACGCCCAAGCGCCAGACCCAGAACCCCGGCACGGCGAGCAGCAGCGCGAGGACCGCGGCCGCCGGATTCCATGCGCGGCTGTCTTCGACGACGCGCGCCGGCATCGCCTCCTGCGGACGCCGCGGATCGAAACGCAGCGGAAATTCCGGAACGGGGTGCGTCCAGCTCAACACCGCCACGTCGACCGGCAGGTCGAACTGTTCACGCAATGCGGCCAGCGCAGTGGTGGGCGGCGGCTTGCTCATCATGAACGTGTCGCGCGGCGAATGATGCGAGATCCAGTCCAGTGTCGCGCGGCTCATGCGCACCTCCTGCAGCTCGAAGCCGCTCGCATCGCGCAGGAACGTGAAAGGAATGCCTTCCTGCACCGCCTCGGCCCAGTCGCTCAGGCGGAAGCTGTCGCCGAACTGCAGGCGCATGCCGCAGAACGCGCGGTGCAGCGGCGCGCCCCATTCGCCTGCCGTGTATTCGACGACCGCGCAGCGCGAGATTTTGCTGGCGCGGTCCCAGTACAGCTTGCCCGCGGGAAGATTGGCCGGATCGAAGTCGATCGCTGCCCAGCTTTCGACGATATGCCCCGAGGTGGAAGCGGTGAACGTAGCGTACTGGCGCATGTCGACCAGCGGCTTCATCGCCGCCTGCCAGGCGACGCCGAGGAAGATGCCGCCGAACAGCAGGAAAAACCCGGTGAGCAAGCCGATCACCGGCGCCGCGGCCATCATGCCGAGCGTGCCGACCAGCCAGTCGCGCAAGCGATGGTTGCTCGCGGCCGGTGTTTCGGCCGCGGCCTGCTCGCGCCGCCTTGACGCTTTTGGACTCATGCCGCCCTCCCACGCGAGGATTCTACGCCAACAATTTCCTTGCGCGGGCGAATCGCGGACAATGGTCTTTTTCCGCCGGATTCCGCCATGACTTACGCCGCCCAGAATCGCCTGCAGTCCGAACTCGAGTCGATCCGCGACGCCGGCCTGTACAAGACCGAGCGCGTGATCGCGACGCCGCAGTCGTCCTCGATCAGGACGACGGACGGGCGCGAGGTGCTCAACTTCTGCGCGAACAACTACCTCGGTCTCGCCGATAACCCCGAAATCATCCAGGCGGCAAAGGACGCGCTCGACACGCATGGCTTCGGCCTTGCCAGCGTGCGCTTCATCTGCGGCACGCAGGACCTGCACAAGCAGCTCGAAGCAACGATCGCGAAGTTCTTCGGCACCGACGACACGATTTTGTATACCTCATGCTTCGACGCGAACGGCGGCCTGTTCGAAACGATCCTCGGCGAGGAGGACGCGGTCATCTCCGACGCGCTCAACCACGCCTCGATCATCGACGGCATCCGCCTGTGCAAGGCCGAGCGCCGTCGCTATGCGAACGGCGACATGGCCGAACTCGAAAAGCATCTGGCCGAGACGCAAGGGCGTCGCACCCGCCTCATCGCGACCGACGGCGTGTTCTCGATGGACGGCTACATCGCCAGGCTCGACGAGATCGTGCGTCTCAAGGAGAAATACGGCGCGCTGCTCATGGTCGACGATTCGCACGCGACCGGCTTCGTCGGCCCGACCGGGCGCGGCTCGGCCGAACTGCACCGCGTGATGGACAAAGTCGACGTGTTCACCTCCACGCTCGGCAAGGCGCTCGGTGGCGGCTCGGGCGGGTTCACGACCGGACGCCGCGAGATCATCGACCTGCTGCGCCAGCGCTCGCGCCCGTACCTGTTCTCGAACACGCTGCCGCCACCGCTGGTCGCCGCGTCGATCAAGGTGTTCGAGATGTTGTCGTCGAGCACCGCGCTGCGCGACAAGGTCAACGACAACGCGTTGTATTTCCGCAAGCGCATGGGCGAAGCCGGCTTCGACATCCGCCCCGGCACGCATCCGATCGCACCAGTCATGCTCGGCGATGCCAAACTCGCGCAGCAGTTCGCGCAGGAACTGCTCGCCGAAGGCATCTACGTGATCGGCTTCTTCTACCCGGTCGTGCCGCAGGGCCAGGCACGCATCCGCACGCAGATGAGCGCGGCGCATTCGCGCGAGCAGATCGACCGTGCGGTCGCGGCCTTCGTCAAGGTCGGCAAAAAGCTCGGCGTGGTTTCGTAAGGGCTCGATTCATCGAGCCCGCCTCTTCCCCGACGCCAGAAATAAAGAGCCGGGCGCGATGAATCGCGCCCCTACGAGCGCCTATCCGCCAAGCTTTGCATTTCGACATCGGTCAACACGCGCGTGCGGCCCTTGGCCAGATCACCGAGCGCGATCGGCCCGATCGCCACACGTACCAGCCGCAGCACGCCGATGCCGAACGCCGCGAGCACGCGGCGGATCTGCCGGTTGCGGCCTTCGTCGAGCACGATTTCGAGCCAGGAATTCTTGTTGCCGCGACGCAGTTCGCGCACCGATTTCAGCACCAGCCGCTCGCCGGCGTCGTCGATGCCGGCGCCCAGGCGCGCGAGCAGTTCCGCGTCGGCCAGCGCGTCGATCTGCACGTGATAGGTCTTGTCCAGATGCGAGGCCGGATCGGTGAGGCGCGCGGCCCACGCGCTGTCGTTGGTGAACAGCAGCAACCCTTCGCTGGCCTTGTCCAGACGACCAACCGGGGCGAGCCAATCCGCAGGCGCATCGGCCTGCGCGCGGAGCTTGAGCAGGTCGTATACCGTTTCGCGTCCGCGCTCGTCGCGGGCCGTGGTCACGTAACCTCGCGGTTTGTTCAGCGCGAGATAGGTCTTTTCGCGCGCGGCAACCGCCGCGCCGTCGACTGCAATGCGGTCGCGCGCAGCGTCGATGGGCATTTCCGGATCGCGCACGAGGCGCCCGTTCACGCGCACTCGCCCGGCCTGCACCAGCGCCTGCGCCTGGCTGCGCGAACAGACGCCAAGTTTGCTCAAAACGCGGGCGAGGCCGTGACGGGGATGGCGGCTGTTCATTGGGAAGTGCGGCCAGGGAAGGCCGCTCTGTGATCTTCGCGATCAAGGATGAGCGCAAAGGCACACCGACAAAAAAGCCCGGCTTGCGCCGGGCTTTTTCTTGTTGCTTGCACCAACTCGAGCGATCTTACTGCTTGAGTTCGACGCGGCGGTTGCGCTGACGGCCTTCCGCGGTGTCGTTGGTGTCGATCGGCTGCGACTCGCCGAAACCCTTGTGGCCGGTGATCTGGCCTTCGGGCACGCCATGGCTGATCAGGTAGTCGTACACACCCTGGGCGCGACGCTCCGACAGCTTCTGGTTGTACGCATCGGTGCCCTTCGAGTCGGTGTGGCCATCGACTTCGACGCGGACTTCCGGATTGCGCTTCAGCGTATCCACGGCTTCGTCGAGGATCTGCACCGAGGCGGCGGTCGGCGCCTTCAGCGACGGCACCAGCTTCTCGCCCGGACGCGGATGGTCGAACTTGAATTCGACGCCCTTCAGGTCGATGACCGGCGGCGGCGGCGGCGGCGGAGCAGCCGGCGGCGGCGGCGGCGGCGGGGCCGGCGGCGGCGGCGGCGGAGCAGCCGGGGCGCCACCGAAGCTGTAGGTCAGGCCAACCGTGGCAAGACCGTCGGTGAAGCCGCTCTTGCGCTTGAAGCCATAGGACTGGGCGAGAGCCGAGTTCAGAGAGTTGTTGTCGTGATCGTAACGCGCCGCGATTTCACCGCGGAACGCGAGGCGGTCGGACAGGTTGTACTGGATACCGACGCCGAGCAGCGCCATCGGATCCCAGCCACCGCTGTCGGACTGGCCCTGCGCCTGCAGCAGCGAACCCGAGTAGGCCTTGTGGCGCAGCGCGCCGAGCGCACCGACCACGTACGGACGCCAGCCGGCGCCGATGTCACCGAAGAACCAACGCGCGGCGACGTCGAGCTGCACGCTTTCCCACTGGTGGCCGCTACGCGGCGAGCTGTTCTTGAAGTCGCCGTTGTTGATGCCGTATTCGAAATCGACGGCAAAGTTCGGGTTCACCCAAACGCCGACGCCGATGCCGCCGAAGCCCGACACCTTCGTGGTGCGACCGCTATCCGGAACGACAGCGCCGAGACGCGGAGCGACATACCAGGAGCCGAAGTCCTGGGCCTGCGCCGTGCCGACTGCGCCGACACCACCCAGGGCAAGGGCAAGCGCGGCAAACAAGGTATTACGTTTCATTCGGAGTCTCCTTTGCATGGTTTTTCTTCGGGCGTCCGCCAAACCCCGTGTGCGGCACGCATATGTAACATCACTCCACACCAAAATCTGATGCGTGCGTCGCGTTAATAAAACGTTAGTCAGCGGCAACGCGAGCGACCGCATAGTAACAAATCCAAGCGCTTGACTCCACTCCTTACCTTAACCATTCAGAATCGAGTCAGTCTGTTACGGCCCCTCTTCGGCAATCATGAACAGAACTTATTGTTCGGATTGAATATTTTCTTAACTATTCGCAACGGCGATTCGGCCGGATCAGTTCGACGAATCGCGCGCTCGGCGCATGCGAAAATGACCGTTGCGACGATGTCTGTCGCTTTGCAGCATCCTGGCCGAATCATCGCCCGTGATTCCAGATTGGCGATGTTTGCCATACTCTCTGGTGTTTCGACTGGGGGAGTTCCATGGCGAACCAACAAGCAGCGGCCGGCGAGCCACGCTCCGAACTGACCTGGCGCGGCATAGTGCTCGGGGTGGTCATCACCGTGCTGTTCACTGCCGCAAACGTGTTCTTCGGCCTCAAGGCCGGCCTCACTTTCGCCACCTCGATTCCGGCCGCGGTGATCTCGATGGCACTGCTGCGCGGCTTCAAGGATTCGACGATCCAGGAAAACAACATCGTGCAGACCGTGGCTTCGGCCGCCGGTACCTTGTCGTCGATCATCTTCGTGTTGCCGGGCCTGGTCATGATCGGCTGGTGGACCGGCTTTCCATTCTGGGAGTCGTTCCTGATCTGCCTGCTCGGCGGCGTGCTCGGCGTGATGTATTCGATCCCGTTGCGGCGCGCGCTTGTGACGGGTTCCGACCTGCCCTACCCCGAAGGCGTGGCCTGCGCGGAAGTACTCAAGGTCGGCAGCGGCGACGATGCGCGCGGCGTCGAGGAAAGCCGCGCCGGCCTGCACGCGGTGGTCTGGGGCTCGATCGTCTCCGCGGTGTTCGCCATCATCGTCGCGACACGCGTGTTCGCCAGCGACGTGAAGTCGTATTTCAAGGTCGGCGAAGGCGTGAGCGGTTTCGACTTCGCGCTGTCGATGGCGCTGTTCGCGGTCGGCCACCTCGTCGGCCTGTGGTGCGGCGTGGCGATGCTGCTCGGCGCCCTGATCGGCTGGGGCTGGGGCGTACCGCATTTTTCCGCGCTGGTACCGGGTTTGAGTGGCAGCCCGGAAGACATCGCCGGCGCCACCTGGAGCCATCAGGTGCGCTTCCTCGGCGCCGGCACGATCGGCGTGGCCGCCATCTGGACGCTGCTCAAGCTGGTGAAGCCGGTGTGGAGCGGCCTCGTGTCGGCAATGGCGGCATCGAAGGTGCGCAAGGCCGGCAACCTGGACGCGCTGCCACGCACTGAGCACGACATTCCCATCGGCATCGTCGGCGCGATCATGCTGGCCAGCTTCGCGCCGATCGCCTGGCTGTTCGGCCACCTCGCCAACGCCACTGGCCTCGGCGCACAGATGTGGCCGTTGGTGATCGGCGGATTGATCTACTGCGTGGTGATGAGTTTTCTCGTCTCCGCGGTGTGCGGCTATATGGCGGGATTGATCGGCTCGTCGAACAGCCCGCTGTCGGGCATCGGCATCCTCGTCGTCATCGGCGCGGCGCTGCTGCTGGTATTCGGCGTAAAGCCGCTGCTCGAACCGGGACACGAGAAGGGCCTCGTCGCGTTCGCGCTGTTCGTCACCGCGGTGGTGTTCAACGTCGCCGCGATCGCCAACAACAATCTGCAGGACTTGAAGACCGGGCAACTGGTCGACGCCACGCCGTCCATGCAGCAGTGGGCGCTGCTGATCGGCGTGCTTGCCGGCGCGGCGGTGATTCCGCCCGTGCTCGACCTCTTGAACCAGGCCTATGGTTTCGCCGGCGCGCCCGGCGCGGATCCGACCAAGGCGCTGGCCGCGCCGCAGGCGGGGTTGATCTCCGCGCTGGCGCAAGGCGTGATCCAGAACAACATCGATTGGAGCCTGATCGAAATCGGCGCCGGCATCGGCGTGGCGCTGATCGTGCTCGATGCGTTGCTGAAGAAATTCAGCCACGGCAAGGCGCACCTGTCGCCTCTGGCTGTCGGTCTGGGCATCTACCTGCCGACCTCGGCGACGCTGATGGTCGTGGTCGGCGCGCTGGCCGGTGCGTGGTTCGACAGACGCGCGGAACGTTCGAGCAACCCCGAGTCGCGCAAGCAGCTCGGCGTGCTGCTCGCTTCGGGCATGATCGTCGGCGAAGGCCTGATCGGCGTGGTGATCGCGGCCGTCGTCGCGTTTTCCGGCAAGGACGCGCCGCTGGCGCTGGTCGGCAACGATTTCGCCACGGCATCGGTGTGGATCGGCGGCATCGTTTTCGTCGCAGCCATGTTCGCGCTGTATCGCTGGGCCGAGCGTCGCGGCGCCTAGCCTGCGCTGCAACCCGGCGCGTCTCATCGCGTGAGACGCGCCGGCGCAAACATCGCACGATGCGCCAACTGGCCCTGACTTATTCGCGCAATGCCGCGAAATCGATCTCCGCCATCGCGCAAGCGCATAATCCGCCCATGGCGCTGCACGACTTCCATCCCGCCGTCGCCGCGTGGTTCGCGCAGGCGTTTTCGGCACCGACGCCCGCGCAGGCGCGCGCATGGCCGGCGATCCGCTCGGGCCGGCACACGCTGATCGCCGCGCCGACCGGATCGGGCAAGACGCTCGCGGCCTTCCTCGCCGCGATCGACGACCTCGTGCGGCAAGGCTGTGACGGCACGCTCGCCGACGCAACGCAGATCGTCTACGTCTCGCCGCTCAAGGCCCTGTCGAACGATGTGCAGATCAACCTGCAGGCCCCGCTCGAAGGCATTCGCGCGCGACTCGCCGAACTCGGCCATCCCGACGTCGAGATCCGCGCCAGCGTGCGCACCGGCGACACGCCGCAGAGCGAGCGCGAGGCGATGAAGCGGCGCGCCCCACACATCGTCGTGACCACGCCCGAGTCGCTGTACATTCTGCTCGGTTCCGACTCGGGTCGCGCAATGCTGGCGACGACGCGCAGCGTGATCGTCGACGAAATCCACGCGCTCGCGCCGTCCAAGCGCGGCGCACACCTGGCGCTGTCGCTGGAACGTCTCGACGCCCTGTGCGGGCGCAAGCTCACGCGCATCGGCCTGTCGGCAACACAAAAGCCGATCGGCGAAGTCGCGAAGTTCCTCGTCGGCTCTCCGCTTCCCTTCTCCCACTGGGAGAAGGTGCCCGAAGGGCAGATGAGGGAAGAGGCTTGCACGGTCACGAAGCCATTGCAATCTGCCAACGCTCTTCCCTCACCCGAAACCGCTACCGCGGTTTCGACCTCTCCCGAGGGGAGAGGTGAAGCAGATTGCGAGATCATCGACGTCGGCTACACGCGCGAGCGCGACCTCGCGCTCGAACTGCCGCCGGTGCCGCTGTCCGCGGTCATGTCGGGCGATGTCTGGCTCACCGTTTACCAGCGCCTCGCCGAACTGATCGAAGCGCACAAGACCACGCTGATCTTCGTCAATACGCGGCGCATGGCCGAACGCTTGGCCAAACACCTGTCCGACCTGCTCGGCAAGGAAGCGGTGACCTCGCATCATGGCAGCCTCGCGCGCGAGCAGCGGCTTGCCGCGGAACAACGCCTGAAACGCGGTGACCTGCGCGCGCTCGTCGCCACCGCCTCGCTCGAACTCGGCATCGACATCGGCGATGTCGACCTCGTCTGCCAGATCGCCTCGCCGCGCTCGATCTCGACGTTTTTGCAGCGCGTCGGCCGCGCCAACCACTCGGTCGACGGCACGCCGAAGGCGCGCCTGTTTCCGCTGTCGCGCGACGACCTCGTCGAATGCACGGCGCTGCTCGATGCGGTGCGTCGCGGCGAACTCGACACCTTGCGCGTCGAGCGCGACACGCGCGACGTGCTCGCCCAGCAGATCGTTGCGGAAGTGTCATGCCGCGAATGGAGCGAGTTGGAATTGTTCGACACGATCCGCCGCGCGTACCCGTTCGCCGACCTCACGCCCGATGCCTACCGCGACATCCTGCGCATGCTCGCCGACGGTTACAGCACTCGTCGCGGACCGCGCTCGGCATACATCCACCGCGACGCCGTCAACGGCGTCCTGCGTGCGCGCCGTGGCGCGCGCCTGACCGCACTGACTTCCGGCGGCGCGATTCCCGACACGGCCGACTACGAAGTCGTGCTCGAACCGCAGGGCGCGCGCATCGGCAGCGTGCACGAGGACTTCGCCGTCGAGAGCATGGCCGGCGACATCTTCCAGCTCGGCAACACCTCGTACCGCGTGCTGCGCGTCGAGCGCGGCCGGCTGCGCGTCGAGGACGCGAAAGGCGCGCCGCCGACGCTGCCGTTCTGGCTCGGCGAAGCGCCGGGGCGCAGCGACGAACTCTCGTTCGCGGTGTCGCGGCTGCGCGAGGAGATTTCTCGTCGCCTCCCATCCGTAGGGGCTCGATTCATCGAGCCCGCTCTTGTCTCACCCGACGCGAAAGCGGGCGCGATGAATCGCGCCCCTACACTCGGGGACTCCGACGCAATGCGTTGGTTGATCAACAACATCGGGTTGAATGAATCCGCCGCGCGCCAGATCGTCGACTACCTCGGCGCGACGCAGGCCGCGCTCGGCCTGCTGCCGACGCAGACGCAGCTCGCGATGGAACGCTTCTTCGACGAGTCCGGCGGCACCCAGCTCGTCATCCACTCGCCGTTCGGCAGCCGCATGAACCGCGCCTGGGGCCTTGCCCTGCGCAAGCGCTTCTGCCGCACGTTCAACTTCGAACTGCAGGCCGCGGCGACCGAGGACGCGATCGTGCTGTCGCTGTCGACCAGCCACAGCTTCCCGCTTGATGAAGTCTCGCGCTACCTGCACTCGAACACGGCCGAGCACGTGCTGATCCAGGCCCTGCTCGACGCGCCGATGTTCGGTCTGCGCTGGCGCTGGAATGCGGTGACCGCGCTCGCGCTGCCGCGCTTCCAGGGCGGCAGCAAGGTGCCGCCGCAACTGCAGCGCATGAAGAGCGAGGACCTGCTCGCGACCGTGTTCCCCGACCAGGTCGCCTGCCTCGAAAACATCGTCGGCGAACGCCAGATTCCCGATCACCCGCTCGTCGCGCAGACCCTGCACGACTGCCTGCACGAGGCGATGGACGTCGATGCGCTGCTGCGCCTGCTGAAAATGCTGGAAAGTGGAGAAATCCACATTGTCGCAAAGGACCTGACCGCGCCCTCGCCACTCGCCGCGGAAATCCTCAACGCACGCCCCTACGCCTTCCTCGACGACGCGCCGCTTGAGGAGCGCCGCACCCAGGCCGTGCAGAGCCGGCGCTGGGGCGACATCGAGACCACCGACGATTTCGGCCAGCTCGACGCCGGCGCGATCGAATCGGTGCGCGAAGAAGCCTGGCCCGAGGCACGCAATGCGGACGAGTTGCACGAGGCGTTGATGGGGCTGGGTTTCGTCACCGATGCGGAGTTGCACGGCAACGCGTTGTGGCGCGAGATGTTCGACCAACTCATCGCGCAACGCCGCGCGACGCGACTGTTCGCCACATCAGCGTCGACGAAAGACGAAAACCTCTGCATCCCCGCCGAACGCCTGCCGCAATTCGCCGCGATCTTCGCCGACTTGCGCCGCGAGCCCGCGATCGAAGCGCCGCAAGAATACGCAACGATCGAATGGACGCGCGAGGATGCGCTGGTCGAGATCGTGCGCGCGCGCCTGACCGGGCTCGGCCCCGTGCGCTCCGCGGATATCGCCACCTCGCTCGGCGCGGCGCAGAGCGATATCGACTTTGCCTTGCTTGCCCTCGAACGCCAAGGCTTCGTCATGCAAGGCCGCTTCACGGTGGACGCAAACGAAACCGAATGGTGCGAAAGACACCTGCTCGCGCGCATCCATCGCTACACGGTCAACCGCCTGCGCCGCGAGATCGAACCGGTCGAGCCGCGCGACTACCTGCGCTTCCTGTTCGAATGGCAGCGCGTCGCGCCGGGCACGCAGGTGACCGGGCCCGATGCGCTGGCCGGCGTGCTCGCCCAGCTCGAGGGCTTCGAGGCGCCGGCCGCGGCCTGGGAAAACGAAATTCTCCCCGCGCGCGTGAGCGGCTACGAGATTTCCTGGCTCGACGATCTCTGCCTGGCCGGGCGCGTCGTGTGGACCAGGCTGCGTGCACCGACGCCACGCATCGACGAGGACGATCCGCGTCCGCGCACCGCCTCCGGCCCCGTGCGCGCAACGCCGATCGTGCTGCTGCAGCGGCGCAATCTGGCGTGGTGGAACACGCTCGCCGCCGCGCAGGGCGCCGCGCCCACGCTGTCCTCGCGCGCACAGGCCGTCGCCGACAGCCTGCGCGAGCACGGCGCATCGTTCTTCGACGAACTCGCCGGCGCGACGCGCCTGCTGCATACCGAACTCGAGGACGCGCTGGCCGAACTCGTCGCCGCGGGCATGATCAACTCCGACAGCTTCGCCGGCCTGCGCGCGCTGCTGGTGCCGGCATCGAAGCGGCCGTCCGCATCGCGACGGCGCGGGCGTCGTACCGTATTGCTCGGCATCGCCGACGCCGGACGCTGGTCGCTGCTGCGCCGATCGAGTTTGGAAGTGGACAATTCCACGAAGCCGCATGGGACAAAAGGCAAAAGCGATCCCGAGCAGGTCGAACACATCGTGCGCACGCTGCTCAAACGCTACGGCCTGATCTGCTGGCGCCTGCTCGCGCGCGAGGCGGCGTGGCTGCCGCCGTGGCGCGAACTGCTGCGCGTCTGCCATCGCCTCGAAGCGCGCGGCGAGATCCGCGGCGGGCGTTTCATCGCCGGATTGACCGGCGAACAATTCGCCTTGCCCGAGGCGATCGCGCCGTTGCGCGCGATCCGCAACCGGCCGCGCGACGGCGCGCTGGTCGGCGTCTGCGGCGCCGACCCGCTCAATCTCGTCGGCCACATCGTCGCCGGCGAGCGCTTGCCGAATCTCGCCAACGCGCGCGTGCTCTACCGCGACGGCGCGCCGATCGCGACGCTGGTCGCCGGCGAATTCCGCGCGCTCGAGCCGATGGACGAGGCCGCGCAATGGGCGGCGAAGAAGCGGTTGCTGCAGGCAAATGTGGAGACCGAAATGGCGGCGTCACTCAACGTGGCTTCGCAATAAACGAAGCAATGACGAGCGAAAACCTGGTTCAATCCGCGTCGGCGCGATCCGCGCTTTCGCTTTCGACCAGACCACGCAGACGCAGCAACGCCTCGCTCTGAATCTGGCGCACACGCTCGCGCGTCAGGCCGAGTTCGGCGGCAATCTCGGCCAAGGATTGCGTGGCATTGTCGTTGAGCCCGTAGCGCCGCTGCAGCACCAGCCGCTGCCGCTCGGGCAATTGCGCAAGGCAATGCTCGATGCGCGAACCGCGCGGATCGCCTGCGCCCGCGCGCGCCATCGCCGCGCCGGCATCGTCGACGACGAGTTGCTCGATCAGCGCGCGGTCGTCGCTCGCCGACAGCGGCGCGTCGAGCGAGGAAATCCGGTCGGTCAGGGTGAACAGGCCGGCGACGTCGGTGCCGTTCTTGCCGAGATGGCGCGCGAGCTCGTCGATGTTCGGCATGCGCCCAAGCTCGTGCGTGAGCTGGCGCCGCGCGCGCAGCACCTGGGCGAACTCGCGCAGCACGTGCACGGGCAGGCGCACGGTACGGCCCTGGCTCATCAGCGCGTGCTGCACACCATCGCGGATCCACCAGGTCGCGTAAGTCGAAAAACGCAGGCGCCGCTGCGCATCGAATTTCTCGACCGCGCGGATCAGGCCGAGGTTGCCCTCGGCGATCAGGTCGAGCAGCGGCACGCCGCGGCCGACGTAGCCGCGCGCGATCGACACGACCAGGCGCAGGTTGGCCTCGATCATGCGCCGGCGCGCGTCGGCATCGCCCGCGGCCACGCGCGCGGCGTGCCGCTGCTCGTCGTCGGCGTCGAGCAGGGGGATCAGGCCGATTTCGTTGAGGTAGGCGCTGGTCGAATCGCGCGCCTCGTCGTCCTGCTGCGGCTCGACCGCCTGGATCAACTCGAGCAGTTCGTCCGATTCGATATCGTCGGCGCGATCCGGGGTACTCATCGCTAAAGCATACTACGCTGCTTGGCGCTGCCGAAGGCTTGCCCCGCCTGCACCAAGCAAGCACACCCGAAATGCCAATCTCAAACGTTGGGACGCCGTCCAGCCAAGATTGGAGTGTCTGCCCAGGCCATTTTGCCGAGCGCTTGCCCTTCCCTTCTGATCGACCCGAACATGAATCACTATCGCCGCCTGCGCGATATTGCCATCCAGTTGGCGGAACGGCTCGCTCATTCGATGGAGCACTACACTTGGATAGCGTCAACTGAGTCTGAGTTTGCGGTAAACCTGCTGGATGGTCGCATTGCACCAGCGCTATACGACTTGCAGCGCGACCGCGTCCGTGCCGGGATGATGGTTCGCTTTCGTGAGCGTCACGAGCATGGCACGCCAGGACCTGCAGTCGCCGAAGCCATGTTGTATGGCGATTTCGCTGGCGAATATGCGCGCGTCTGGTGCGAATTACGCGATACCGAAGACCGTCATGTTCGCGGACGTGCCGTACTTGGCTCGTCGCGTTGGTCGCGCTTGCCATCCTTCTTGGTGGCGCCCCCGCGACCATCTGATGAAACGTTTGCCCTGTTCTGCGACGGGCGCTATGCCGACATCCGCCTGATGATCGCCCGGCTCAGAGATCGCACACTACCGCAGGAGAGACAAGTCGCGCTTGCACGCATTCTGTACCTGCATTTGAAGGAGGCAGAGATCGAACCTTCTTTCCCTCGTCAGACACACCGCCGTGTTGTTGATTGTATTTTGGGTCTCCACAGACAATTTCCGGAGCTTCGAACGTTGCCCCGGCAAACGCGCTCCTGAGTATTCGACGTCAAGACAATGTTCAATTGGAAACGAAAAAGGCTCACGATCGGTGCAGAGTCCCGGCCCGACTGGCTCACAGGACGGCCACTGCCACTCGACCACCCCAGTTTGCCTCCGGGTATCGCAAAGGCGCTGCAAAGCCACACCGAACCCGGAAACTATCTGCATCGCGTCGATTGCGACGGCGGCGTGGAATGGTGGCTGTTCGACCGCGACGACAACCTTGTCGAAGCGTTCTGGTCGGAGTAGCCCTGTGTTCAAGACGCGAGCAACGAGCAATTCTGCGTGCATCCCGCGCGGCCAATTCTGCTACGACACCGAGCATGTTCCGGCCAACTTCGAAACCGGCGAGCCCGAACACTGGATACTGCTTCCCGATCGGCGCTGCCCTTACTGGCGACGAACCGATCACGCCACCGTGTGCTGCGATTTTCTCGGTGTCGAGCACGCCGACGAAGCAGAGAGCAATTACCACGCGCTCATCGAGGCGCACTTCGGCGGCGAGGAGAAAGCGCGGAAGCGCGTGGGCAGGTCACTTCTCTACGACGAATTCAAGATTTGCGGTATCCACAGCGAGGATGACGAATAGCGCCTGGCGGGGCGTACATGCGGGACGAAATAAATCGCGGGCGCACGACGCGATTCAATCGCCGCATATGCCTGTATCGAACCACTCGTCGCCCTCCTTGAGCGTGCGACATTCGTAACCGGCGCAGGCGCCCAATGGATCAGTTTCCTTTTTGTGCAGGCGGCAATAGCCGTCGCCGGTGTAACAGCCGTCTTCGTCGCCGTTGTAGTCGAACCATTTGCAGTGGTCGCAGATCGCGCCCAGGCAGGTTTTGCAGTACTTGGCCACCCGCGCTTACTCTGCAACGACGTTGTAGCCGCGCCCGCTCATGCAGCGCGCAACGATGGCTTTCTGCTCGGCCACGCCGTAGGCGGCGCCATTGACCCCGCCGCTGGCCGCGCCCCACGCCGCGACGCGGCCGACGTCGTTGCCGCGCAGGCCGACGGCGGCACCGAGCAACGCGCCGAGAATCGCGCCCGCGGCGGCGCCGCCCGCGGCGTTGTTCGCGGCCGGACGCCGCTCGGCAAGCTGCTGGCAATCGGCCAGATCGGCTTCGTAGCTGCCCTTGCTGACGCCGGAATCGACGATGGGACGGTACTGCTGCACCGCGCAGCCCGAAAGATTGGCCAGGATGGCCAACGACAAGACGAGTCGTGATTTCATGATTTCCCCTGTTCATGGAATGTCCCCGGTCGCCGCAGCATTGCGCCGCGGCGACGGGAGCAAGCTACCCGAGGGAAATCTCAGCGGCTGCGACTGCGGCGCTCTCAGCGCGCCGGCAGGAATTCGAGCGGATTGACCGGCTTGCCGTTCTTGCGGATCTCGAAGTGCAACTCGTCGCGCGAACTCGCGCTCGAGCCCATCTCGGCGATCTGCTGGCCGGCACGCACCTTGTCGCCTTCGGCGACGAGGCGCTTGCGGTTGTGGCCGTAGGCGGAGAGGAAACTCGCGTTGTGTTTGACGATGATCAGCTCGCCGTAGCCGAGCAGGCCGTTGCCGCTGTAGACGACCTCGCCATCGGCCGCGGCCTGCACCGGATCGCCGGCTGAGCCTGCGATATCGACGCCCTGTTTGGTCTGGTCGCCAGCGACATAGGTGCCGATCAGCTTGCCGTGATTCGGCCAGCGCCAGGCGATGCCGCCGACGTTCGCAGAGGCGGATTCGTTTACCGTCTTCGACGGCGGCGGCTCGGCGGCAGCCTTGGCCGCGGGCGGCGCGACCGGCGGCGGCACGGGCGCCACGGGCGGCGGTGTGACCGCGACCGGCGGCGGCTTCGATGCCATGGCGGATACCGGTGGCGCTTCAGTTTCGGTCGGCGCGGGAGCGGCGGCGGGCTCGCTCGGCACGTCCTCGAACATGCCCGTGTTCTTCGGCACCGACGCCGCCGCGACGGGAGCCGTTGCGGGACCGGAGGCAGTCGCCGGGGCCGGCGCGTCCACACTGCGCGGCGTGGACGCTGTGGTCGCATGCGCGTCGACCGAGGCGGTCTGCGCGCCGGAAGGACTGAAGCGGATCTCCTGGCCGACAAGGATTTTGTACTGCGGCGCGGCGATGCCGTTCCACTGCGCCACGTCGCGGTAGTCGAGGCCGCGCTTGAACGCGATCGAATACAGCGTGTCGCCCTTGACCACGCGGTAGCCGCCGCCGGGCGGCGTGCGCGCCCGCGCGGGCTGTTGCGCCTGCAGCGACGGCGACTCGCCGATCGAACGGTCCTCGACCTCGGCCGGATCGGACGCGCAGCCGGCCAGCACCAACGCCGCCGCGGCCAGCACGGCCAACGCGGTGCGGGGGCGTGGATGCGCGGAAATCGGCTTCGTCATCGACATCATCGAAAAAAACCGGCGGCGCGGCCGGGTCAGTGATGCAGGAACTTGAAATACACCACGGCGAGCACGACCAAGGCAAGCAATCCCCAGCCGATCCATTCGATCCATTTATGCACGGTTTGCTCGGCCTTCTCGCCGCCGAGACGGATCGCGCCGCAGAGCAGGTACACGCGCTTGCCGCGGCCTACGATCATCGCGGCGAGAAACGCCCACATCGGCACGCCGACGATGCCCGAGGACCAGGCGATGATCTTCATCGGAATCGGCAGGAAGCCGCCGCCGACCAGCAGCCAGAACACTTCCCAGCCGCCGAGGCCGCGCAGTTTGGCGACATAGCCATCGATCGCCGGCAGCCAGCCGAGATCGTCGAGCAATGGCCGCAGCAGCTCGAAGCCGTAGTGGCCCATCAGGTAACCGATGACCGAGCCGAGCGTGGAGAACAGCAGGCTCAGGCTGGCGTAGCGCGCCCAGCGCTCGGGCTTCGCCAGCGTCATCGGCGCAAGCATGATCTCGGGCATCAACGGAAAGATGAAGGCCTCGACGAAGCTGATGCCCATCAGGTAGCGCTCGGCGAGCGGATGCTTCGCCCACACCAGGGCTTTTTCGTAAAGCGGCTTGAACAGTTTCAATCGATGATCCTTTCGCAGGGGCGCGATTGATCGCACCCGTTCTTTTCGGCATGGAGAAAGTTCAGGGCGCGATCGTACCAATAGTATTGCGCGCGAGACGCGCGCAAGTCGCGCCCCTACACGAGTCCACCCAGCAGCGGCACGAAGCTGACGTCGCCGAGCGATTCACCCACCCACATCGCGCCCCCTTCCTTGTCGACGAGCCGGTAGCGCAGCAGTTTCTGTACGCCAGGCTTGCCGACCGGTGCGACGAGCACTCCGTCCGGCGCGAGCTGATCGAACAGCTCGGGGCGCAACGCATCGTCCGCCGCGGTCACGATGATCGCATCGTACGGCGCGTGCTCGGCCCAGCCGAGTTTGCCATCGGCATGTTTCGAGCGGATGTTGTCGATGCCGAGCTTGCGGAAGCGGCGGCGCGCGTTGCGCAACAACTCGTCGATGCGCTCGACCGTGTAGACGTTTTCCACGAGCGCGGCGAGCACCGCGGCCTGATAGCCGGAGCCCGTGCCGACCTCGAGCACCTTTTTCGGCACCGCGTGCTCGATCAGCGCCTCGGTCATGCGCGCGACGATATAAGGCTGCGAAATCGTCTGCGCGCGGCCGATCGGCAATGCATCGTCCTCGTAGGCGCGCGAGGCCAACGCGTCCTCGATGAACAGGTGGCGCGGCAGCATGCGCATGACGTCGAGTACGCGCCGGTCGCTGATCGGCTTGCGCGAATCGCTGGGCAGGCGCGAGGCGAGCCGGTCGATCAGGCGGTCGCGCGCGCGCTGGCTGGTCATGCCCAAACCACGCATCTCCGGAGTCAGTCGCTGCATCATCGTCACGCGGCCGCGCCCGGTGCCAGCGCCAGCGAATTCACCCAGCTCGAGACTTTTTCCAGCGCCTGGAAGCGGGTCAGATCGACGTGGATCGGCGTGATCGAGATATAGCCCTGGCGCACCGCATGAAAGTCGGTTCCGGGGCCGTCGTCGTCGACCTCGCCCGCCGGCCCGATCCACCACAGCGGCCGGCCGCGCGGATCGACCTGACGGATGCAGGGCGCCGAACGGTGGCGCTTGCCGAGGCGCGTCACGGCGAAGCCGCGCAGCTCGGGCCATGGGCGGTCGGGCACGTTGACGTTGAGGATCGTGTCGGCCGGCAGCGGATCGACGACGAGGCGCTGCATGATCGCGAGCGCGGCCTGCGCGGCGCTGTCGAAATGATGCCCGGTGTCTTCGCCGGTCACCAGCGACACCGCGATCGCGGGCAGGCCGAGGAAACGCCCTTCCATCGCCGCGGAGACGGTGCCCGAGTAGATCACGTCGTCGCCGAGATTGGCGGAATTGTTGATGCCGGAGACGACGATGTCCGGGTCCTTGTCGAGCATGCCGCACAGCGCGAGATGCACGCAGTCGGTCGGCGTGCCGGCGACGCGATAACGGTTCTCGTCGAGCTTGGCCACGCGGATCGGCGCATCGAGCGTCAGCGAATTGCTCGCGCCGGAGCGGTCGCGGTCGGGCGCGACGACGATGACCTCGCCGGCGGTCGACAGCGTGCGCGCGAGCACCGCGATGCCGGGCGCCTCGACGCCGTCGTCATTGCTTACCAGTACCCGCATGTCCCCGCCAAGCCGCACCTGCGCGCGGCGTCGTGTGCCATTTGTCGCATGTGCGCAATTGTAGCGGAGGCATGCGCGGTTGCGCACGCGCACGGATGCCTGGCCCGCACCAGTAGAATGCGCATACCACACGCCCGGATTCCCGCATGCCCGCCTCCGACTTCTTCGTCGCTCCGATCGATTGGTCGCACGCGTCCGACCGCGACGCCTGCCGCGCGGTGCGCGAAGCCGTGTTCGTCGTCGAGCAGCGCGTGCCGATCGAGGAGGAATGGGACGAGCTCGACGCGGTCTCGGAGCACGTGCTCGCGCGCGACGCCGCCGGTGCGCCGATCGGCACGGGCCGCTTGGTCCCGCCACAGGCCAATGGTCCGGCTCGCATCGGCCGCATGGCGGTGCTGAAATCGTGGCGCGGCCGCCACGTCGGCGACGCATTGCTGCAGGCTCTGGTCGGGCGTGCGCACACACTCGGCTATGCGACGCTGGAAATGCATGCCCAGTCGCATGCGATCGCGTTCTACGAGCGCCACGGCTTCGAAGTCTTTGGCGACGAATTCCTCGAATGCGAGATCGCCCATCGGCACATGCGGCGCCGGCTCGACGGGACCAATGACGGCACCACGTGAAGAATCGGCCCGAATGGCCGCCAACCTTTCAGGGAATTAATGTCCAATCGCGATACGTAGCGTATAATTCGCGGCCCGCGATCGGCCGCCTTCCTGGCCGCGGTGTCGGAAGCTGTTTTCAAATCGCAGCGAGCAAAGGTAGTTTGGCCGCGCACGGAGCGCAGGAACCGGAGTGTACAGTCGAGTACATGAGGATTCCGAGCACCGCACGCGGCCAAAATACCGAGCGCAGCAGATTTGAAAGCGGCTTCCCACAGGCACGGTCGCGCCCGCCCCCAGCCGGTATGCCAGCGTGAGCGCCAATCTCCTCAAGGAATTCTCCGAGTCCTCGCAACTTTCCGGCGGCAACGCCGCCTTCATCGAGGACCTGTACGACAACTATCTGCGCAACCCTTCCTCGGTCGCGCCCGAGTGGAAGAAATACTTCGACACGTTCAAGGGCCGCGAGGCCGGCGACCAGCCGCACGGCGACGCGGTCGTACGCATCGAACAGGCGCAGAAGGTCAACGGCCGCGCCGTGCTGCTCGCCGCGGGCCCGCTGACCGACGCGGTCAGCCAGAAGCAGACCGGCGTGTCGCGCCTGGTCGCCGCCTTCCGTTCGCGCGGCCATCTCGCCGCCAGACTCGACCCGCTCAACATGGAAGGCACCTATCCGGCGGCGGACCTCGAGGAAATCGGCCTGTTGCCGCGCCCCGGCGCGCCCGATCTCGATCCGTCCTGGCATGGCCTTGCCGCCGTGGACATGAACACCGAGTTCAACACGGGCTTCCTCGGCGGTCCGCCGCGGCTCAAGCTCGGCGAACTCGTCGAGCGCCTCAAGAGGACCTATGCCGGCAGCATCGGCGCCGAGTTCATGCACATCCGCGACGCCGACGAGCGGCGCTGGGTCCATCAGCAGTTCGAAAGCGCGGGCGGCAATTTCGGCCTCGACGCGGGCGAAAAGAAGAAGCTGCTCGAACACCTGGTCCAGGCCGACGGCCTCGAGCGCTACCTGCACACCAAGTACGTCGGCCAGAAGCGGTTCTCGCTCGAAGGCGGCGACAGCCTGATCCCGATGGTCGCCGAGCTGATCAAGCGCGGCGCGCAGAACGGGCTCAAGGATCTCGTCCTCGGCATGGCCCACCGCGGCCGCCTCAACGTGCTCGTCAACATCCTCGGCAAGCCGCCGCAGAAGTTGTTCGCCGAATTCGAGGGCAAGTTCGATCACCCGGACGATCCGGCGCATTCGGGCGACGTGAAGTACCACATGGGTTTCTCCGCCGACGTCAAGAGCGGCGACAAGACCGTGCACGTCGTGCTCGCGTTCAATCCCTCGCACCTGGAAATCGTCAACCCGGTCGTCGCCGGCTCGGTGCGCGCGCGGCAGACGCATCGCAGCGACCGCGACCATCACCAGGTGCTGCCGGTGCTGATCCACGGCGACTCGGCCTTTGCCGGCCAGGGCGTCAACATGGAGCTGTTCAACATGTCGCAGACGCGCGGCTTCGGCGTCGGCGGCACGATCCACATCGTGGTCAACAACCAGGTCGGCTTCACCACCTCGAACCCGCACGACACGCGCTCGACGCTGTACTGCACCGACGTCGCCAAGATGGTCAATGCGCCGGTGTTCCACGTCAACGGCGACGACCCCGAAGCGGTGCTGTTCGTCACCCGCCTCGCCTACGACTATCGCGCGAAGTTCCATCGCGACGTCGTCATCGACCTGGTCTGCTACCGCCGCCACGGCCACAACGAGGCCGACGAACCCTCGGCGACGCAGCCGCTGATGTACAAGATCATCAAGGCGCGTCCGCCGGCGCGCGAGATCTACGCGCGGCAGCTCGAGGCCGAAGGCACGATCGCCGGCGGCGACGCGCCGGAGCTGGTCGACACCTATCGCGCCAAGCTCGAGGCCGGCCTGCCGATTCCGGCGCTCGACCCGAATTTCAAGGACGCGTTCGCGATCGACTGGACGCGACACCTCAACGCTTCGCTGGACCAGCAGGTGAGCACCGCCGTCGCCAAGGACAAGCTCGCCGCGCTCAACGCGAAGATCCTCGACGTGCCCAAGGATTTCACCCTGCAGGCCCAGGTCGGCAAGGTCTACGAGGCGCGCGGCAAGATGGCCGCCGGCGCGCAGGCCATGGACTGGGGTTTCGCCGAGAACCTCGCCTACGCCACCCTGATCGACGACGGCTACGACCTGCGCCTGGTCGGCCAGGACGTCGGCCGCGGCACGTTCTCGCACCGTCACGCGGTGTTGCACGACCAGAACAGCGGCCGCGACATCACCATGCTGACCCGCGTGCGCGACGGCGCCACGGTCGCCGTGATCGACTCGCTGCTCAGCGAAGAAGCAGTGATGGCGTTCGAGTACGGCTATTCGACTTCCGAACCGCGCACGCAGGTCATCTGGGAAGCGCAGTTCGGCGATTTCGCCAACGGCGCGCAGGTCGTGGTCGACCAGTTCATCTCCTCGGGCGAGGCGAAGTGGTCGCGTTTCTCCGGCCTCGTCCTGCTGCTGCCGCACGGCTACGAGGGCCAGGGGCCGGAACATTCTTCCGCGCGTCTGGAACGCTACCTGCAGCTCTGCGCGCTCGAGAACATGCAGGTCTGCGTGCCGACCACGCCCGCGCAGATGTTCCACCTGCTGCGCCGGCAGATGCTGCGCGACGTGCGCAAGCCGCTCGTGGTGATGACGCCGAAATCGCTGTTGCGCCATCCGCTCGCCACCTCCTCGCTCGACGAGCTCGCCAGCGGCGGTTTCCAGCTCGTCATCCCGGACTCGACCGCGAAGGATGCCAAGCAGGTCCGGCGCATCGTGTTCTGCTCGGGCAAGGTCTACTACGACCTCGTCCAGGACGCGGCCAAGCGCAAGCTGACCGACGTCGCGATCGTGCGCGTCGAGCAGCTCTATCCGTTTCCGCGCGTCGAGGTGCAGGCCGAACTGGCCAGGTACCCGAACGTGCAGGAAGTCGTCTGGTGCCAGGAAGAGCCGCAGAACCAGGGCGCGTGGTACCAGATCAAGCATCATCTCGCCGCCTGCATCGGCGACGAGCACACGCTGCACTATGCTGGCCGCACGCGCTCGCCCGCGCCGGCCTGCGGCCACTTGAACACGCACATCGCCGAACAGGCCAGGCTGGTCGAGGACGCGCTGGTCAAGGCGCCGGGCGACGACTACTCGGCAGACTAGACTGACGGCCTGTACCCGGAGCCGCCGGGCTCGATTCATCGAGCCCGCTTTTGATCTCCGCAAGCAAAAACTGGGCGCGATAAATCGCGCCCCTACGAAAAAATCTCGTTTCACCGTATTTTTGCAGAAATGCAATTCCACAAAGGAAAGATGATGACGCTCGAAGTCAAAGTTCCGGTACTGCCCGAATCCGTCGCCGACGCCACGATCGCAAGCTGGCACAAGAAGGTCGGCGATGCGGTCAAGCGCGACGAGAACCTCGTCGATCTCGAAACCGACAAGGTCGTGCTCGAAGTGCCGGCGCCGGCCGACGGCGTGATCAAGGAAATCAAGTTCGACACGGGCGCGACCGTGACCAGCCAGCAGGTGCTCGCGATCCTCGAGGAAGGCGCAGCGGCCCCTGCCCCGGCGGCAGCCGCTCCGGCGGCGAAGGCCGCCCCGGCGCCGGCACCTGCGCCGGCCCCCGCTGCCGCGGGCAATCTCGATTCGCTGCCGCCGGGCGCACGTCGCGTCGCCGCCGAGAACAACATCAATCCCGCGCAGGTCGCCAGCACCGGCCGCGGCGGCGCGGTGACGAAGGAAGATCTCGTCAATGCGCTGAAGTCGCCCGCGCCCGCACCGGCCGCCGCCGTGCGCGCGCCGGCGGGCCCGCGCGCCGAAGAGCGCGTGCCGATGACGCGCATGCGCGCGAAGATCGCCGAGCGCCTGATGCAGTCGAAGAACTCGATCGCGATGCTGACCTCGTTCAACGAGATCAACCTCGCCAAGGTCGCGGCGATGCGCAAGGAACTCGGCGAAGCGTTCGAGAAGAGCAACGGCATCAAGCTCGGCTTCATGAGCTTCTTCGTCAAGGCCGCGGCGGAAGCGCTCAAGCGCCATCCGATCGTCAACGCCTCGGTCGACGGCAACGACATCGTCTACCACGCCTATCAGGACATCTCGGTCGCCGTGTCGACCGACAAGGGCCTGGTCACGCCGGTGCTGCGCGACACGCAGAACATGAGCTTCGCCGACGTCGAGAAGGCGATCGCGGCATTCGCGAAGAAGGCGCGCGAGGGCGGGCTCACGCTCGACGACCTGCAGGGCGGCACGTTCACGATCACCAACGGCGGCACGTTCGGCTCGCTGTTCTCCACGCCGATCGTCAATCCGCCGCAGAGCGCAATCCTCGGCATGCACGCGATCAAGGAGCGCGCCGTCGTCGAGAACGGCCAGGTCGTCGCCGCGCCGATGATGTACGTCGCAATCAGCTACGACCATCGCATCATCGACGGCAAGGATGCGGTGCTGTTCCTCGTCGACATCAAGAACCAGCTCGAGAATCCGCAGCGGATGTTGCTCGGCCTGTAGTCTTTTTAGCCCCTCTCCCACCGGGAGAGGGGTTGGGGTGAGGGAAAGACCTCACTCGATTGCGACGACATGGCAACATGCAGCACCTTTCCCTCATCCGCCCCTTCGGGGCACCTTCTCCCGACGGGAGAAGGAAGACAAGAGCAAAATCATGGCAGACCAATTCGACGTCATCGTCATCGGCGGCGGCCCCGCCGGTTATCACGCGGCGATCCGCGCCGCGCAGCTCGGCCTCAAGACCGCGTGCATCGACAACTTCAAGGGCAAGGACGGCAAGCTCGCGCTCGGCGGCACCTGCCTCAACGTCGGCTGCATTCCGTCGAAAGCGCTGCTCGATTCGTCCAGGCAGTTCTGGAACCTGACCCAGCACTTCGACGTGCACGGCATCACGACGAAGGACGCTAAGATCGACGTCGCCACGATGGTCGGGCGCAAGGACAAGATCGTCAAACAGTTCACCGGCGGCGTCGCGCTGCTGTTCAAGGGCAACAAGATCGCCGCGTACGACGGCTTCGGCACGCTGCTGCCGAACAAGGTCGTCAGCGTCAAGCGCTTCGACGGCACGACGACCGAACTGACCGCGCCGAACATCATCCTCGCCGCGGGCTCGACCTCGATCGAACTGCCGTTCGCCAGGTTCGACGGCAAGAACATCGTCGACAACGCCGGTGCGCTCGATTTCGACAAAGTGCCCAAGCGCCTCGGCGTGATCGGCGCGGGCGTGATCGGCCTCGAACTCGGCAGCGTGTGGCGCCGCCTCGGCGCCGAAGTCACGATCCTCGAAGCGCTGCCGGATTTCCTGGGTGCGGCCGAGAAGGACGTGGCCAAGGTCGCCGCCAAGGAATTCGCCAAACAGGGCCTCGACATCAAGCTCGGCGCCAAGGTCAGCAAGGCCGAGGTCAAGGGCGACACGGTCGAAGTCACCTACACCGACGCCAAGGGCGAGGCGAAGCTCGTCGTCGACAAGCTGCTCGTCGCAGTCGGCCGCCGCGCGGCGACGAACGGCCTGCTCGCCGAAGGCACGGGCGTGCAGCTCGACGAGCGCGGTCGCGTCGTCGTCGACGAGCACTGCCACACCGGCGCGGACGGCATCTGGGCCGTCGGCGACTGCGTGCGCGGGCCGATGCTCGCGCACAAGGGCTTCGAGGAAGGCATCGCCGTCGCCGAATTGATCGCCGGCAAGCCGGGCCACATCAACTACGACACCATCCCGTGGGTCATCTACACCGAGCCGGAAATCGCCTGGGCCGGCAAGACCGAGGACGAGCTCAAGAAAGCCGGCATCGCGTACAAGGCCGGGGCGTTCCCGTTCGCCGCGATCGGTCGCGCGGTGGCGATGAACGAGACTGCCGGTTTCGTGAAGATCCTCGCCCATGCCGAAACGGATCGCCTGCTCGGCGTGCACATGGTCGGCCCGGGCGTGTCCGAGTTGATCGCCGAAGCCGTCGTCGCGATGGAATTCCACGGCTCCGCGGAAGACCTGGCGCGCATCATCCACGCGCATCCGACGCTGAGCGAGGCCGTGCACGAGGCCGCGCTCGCGGTCGACAAGCGCGCGATCCACAAGGTGAACTGATCGGCGCAGCGCCGGCGGGCGCGCCATGGCGACGAACCCGATCCGCAATGTCTCCGACACCGCGCTCTGGGTGGCGGTTTACCGCGCGCGGGAGAGCGAGCGACGCGATGCGCTGTTCCACGACCCGTACGCGCGCCGCCTCGCGGGCGAGCGCGGAGAAGCCATCGTCGCCTCGCTCCCGCACGGCAGGTCGATGGGCTGGACGATGGTCGTGCGCACCGTCGTCATCGACGAGATCGTGCAGCGTTGCGTGCGCGAAGGCGTGCGCTGCGTGCTCAATCTCGCCGCGGGCCTCGACGCGCGGCCCTATCGTCTCGATCTGCCCGCCTCGCTGCAATGGCTGCACGTGGACATGCCGGAGATGGTCGCCTATTTCCGCGAGCACATGGCCGGCGAGGTACCGCGCTGCAAGCTGGACTTCGTCGAAGCCGACCTGCGCGTAGCCGAGCGACGCCGTGAGGTGTTCGCGCAGGCGCGCGCGCACGGCCCGTTGCTCGTGATCACCGAAGGCCTGCTGATCTACCTCGAAGCCGACCAGGTCGCCGAACTCGCGCGCGATCTGCACGACACCGCGCAGGCGCGCTGGTGGCTGGCCGACCTTGCCTCGCCGATGCTGCTCAAATGGCTCGAACGCCGCCTGTCGCCCGGGCTGCGCAGCGGCAATGCGCCGTTCCTGTTCGGCCCCGCCGAAGGCACCGCCTTCTTCGCCCCGTTCGGCTGGAGGGAAGCCGGGTTCCGTTCGACCTGGGACGAGTCTTTCCGCATCCGCCGCACGATGCGGGGAGCGCATGTGTGGCGCTGGCTGTTCCGCTTTCAACCGGCTGCGCGCCGCGAAGCGGGACGGCGCATGTCGGGTATCGCCTTGTTTGAACGCAGTTGAAGGATTTCGCATGAGTGTCGAAAAATTTTCCGCCTTCCGCATCCACGCCGATCGCGACAACTATCACAGCGGCATCGAACAACTGAAGCTCGATGATCTGTCGCCCGGCGAAATCGTGGTCAAGGTCGCGTATTCCTCGGTCAACTACAAGGACGCGCTCGCCGGTACCGGCAAGGGCAAGATCCTGCGCGAGTCGCCCCTGGTCGGCGGCATCGACGTCGCCGGCCACGTGGTCGCGTCGAGCGTTGCGCAGTTCAAGGAAGGCGATGCGGTGCTCGTCACCGGCTGCGGCCTGTCGGAGACACGCGACGGCGGCTATGCGCAATATGCTCGGCTCGAGTCGAAATGGACGATCGCGCTGCCGCAGGGTCTCAGCCTGCGCGAGGCCATGGTGCTCGGCACCGCAGGCTTCACCGCCGCGCTGTCGCTGTACCGCATGCGGCAGAACGGCCAGGTGCCGTCGATGGGCCCGATCGTCGTCACCGGCGCGACCGGCGGCGTCGGTTCGCTCGCGATCGACATCCTCACGCGCGCCGGCTACGAGGCGCATGCGATCAGCGGCAAGCTCGAGCACTTCGACGACCTGATCGCGCTCGGCGCCAGGCAGTGCATCTCGCGCAAGGATTTGTACTGGGGCCAGCGCCCGCTCGAAACGAGCCGCTGGGCCGGCGCAATCGACAATGTCGGCGGCGAGATGCTCGCCGGCTTGACCCGCGTCATCCACCCCTACGGCAACATCGCGAGCTGCGGCCTCGCCGCCGACCCGTCGCTCGCGACGACGGTGATGCCGTTCATCCTGCGCGGCGTCAGCCTGCTCGGCATCGCCTCGGCCGGCACCGCACGCGACATCCGCGATGCGGTATGGCAGCATCTGGCGAGCGACTGGAAACCGGCGCATCTCGACCGCATCGCGACGCGCGAGGTCGGCCTCGACGGGCTGCCGGCCGTGTTCGACACGATGCTCGCGGGCGGCTCGTTCGGCCGCACCGTGGTCAGGCCTTGAATCAGGTACGATAGCAGAACAGTGACACCCGTCACGCATGCTCAACGAACACTGTCGCAACCGAAAACTTGTGCCTACAATCCACTTTCAACCCAACCTGCAGGGGGCAGGCATCCATCCATGGCACGCATACTGATCGTCGATGATTCGCCCACACAATTGCTCGGCCTCAAACGCATCGTCGAAAAACTCGGCCACGTCGCGACGACGGCTGAAGACGGCGCGTCGGGTGTCGACGCCGCCAAGCGCGACATCCCCGACCTGATCCTGATGGACGTGGTGATGCCGAACCTCAACGGTTTCCAGGCCACGCGCACGCTCGCGCGCGAGCCGACGACCAGCCACATCCCGGTCATCCTCGTCACCACCAAGGGGCAGGAGACCGACAGGGTCTGGGGCATGCGCCAGGGCGCGAAAGCCTACGTGACCAAGCCGATCGACGAAAAGGAACTCGTGCAGGCCATCAAGAACCTGCTGCCGGCGGCGGCGTAGCCCGGAAAAGCCGTTTACCTGATCACTGCGGATAAAAACGGATTCGCGCGGACAAGGCTTTCGGCTTTTTGCCCTGCCCGCGCCACCGCTTTCCCGGTCCGCCCTGCTTCGCGCAAACGCTTCCTTCCGCTACACGCGCACGGCGGATTCGCCGAACTCCTGCGCCATCTGCTCGTAGAGCTTGCGCTGCGCGTCGGTGTGCGCCGGCGGCGCATGCACCTGCAAGGTGATGAACTGATCGCCCGCCGGCGCGCCCGGCATGCCGCGACCGCGCAGGCGCATGCGCTTGCCGCTGTCCGAACCCGCGGGAATCTTCAATTCCACGTCGCCGCCCAGCGTGGGAACCGTGACCTTGCCGCCCAGCGCGGCCTGCCACGGCGCGATCGGCAGGGTCAGCAACACGTCGCGACCGTCGAGGTGGAAGCGACCGTCCTCGCGCACGGCGACTTCGAGCAACAGGTCGCCCGCCGGCGCGCCCTGCGAACCGGGCGAACCCTGCCCGGAGAGGCGAATCTGCTGCCCCGGAAGGATGCCGGCCGGGATCTTCACCTCGAGCGTGCGATCATCGCCGCTGGCGTCGCGCAGGGTGATGCGCTCCTTGCCGCCGCTGAACGCAGTCGCCAGCGGGATCTCCACGCGCGCCTGCACGTCGCGGCCGCGCCGCGGGCCGGCGCGGCCACGCGGGCCGCCGCGGCCGGCGCCGCCGAACAGCGACTCGAAGAAGTCGGAGAACCCGCCCTCGCCGACATCGGAAAAATCGAAACCCTGGCCCTCGCCGAAATTCGGCGGCGGCTGGTACTCCTGGCCAGGCCGGTAGCCCTGCGCCTTGATCTGGTCGTAGGCCTTGCGCTTGGCCGGGTCACGCAGGGCCTCGTAGGCCTCGTTGACCGATTTGAATTTCTCCTCGGCGCCCGCCTCCTTGCTCACGTCGGGATGGTATTTCTTGGCGAGCTTGCGGTAGGCGGTCTTGATCTCCGCATCGGTCGCGCTGGGCTTGACGCCGAGGACGTCGTAGTAGTCTTTGAATTGCATGCGTGTTCCGCGATGACAAGAGGTTTTTCGGCAAACATCTTCGCTCGTCATTCCCGCGCGGGCGAGGCTTTCGACAGCCGCAGGGCCAAGCATCGGTTCCCTCAGCGGAAAGCACCGCGGGAAAAACCGGGTCCCCGCCTGCGCGGGAATGACGGCAACAAGCACAACACCCGCGGCCAGCATAGCCGACCGCGGGTTACGTCAACAACGATGGAACTGCGGCGAGGCTCAGTTCACCTGGATCTTGCGCGGCGCCGCCTGCGCCTTCTTCGGGATCGCGATCTCGAGCACGCCGTTCTTGCCGCTGGCCGTTATCGCATCCGCATCGGCGCTGTCGGGCAGCGCGAAGCTGCGTTCGAAGGCGCCGTGACGGCGCTCGACGCGCGTCAGTTTGGCATTCTCGGTGGTCGCCTCCGACTTGCGCTCGCCCTTGATCGTCAGTACGCCCTTGTCCATGCTGATCTCGATGTCCTTCGAGTCCACGCCGGGGATGTCGGCAAGGATCACATAGCGGCTGTCTTCTTCGCGCACGTCGACGCGCGGCGTCCACGAATTCGCATCCTGATGATCGGCGAAGAAATGGCGGTGATGCGGGCGCAGCCAGTTCTGGTATTGGGTGATGGTCATGTCCTGTTTCCTGAAATGATTCGGGCCGATTGCCCGCTGACGGGAAAAATGCGGATGGCCGAAATCATTTCAAGGGATGAAGTTGGCGCGAATTCAGTCGTATCATCGGCACCCACCCCTTGAAAGGACCAGAGCCATGACCATCGCCGTCGGCGACACCGTTCCCAACGTCACCCTCAACTACCTCAAGGACGGCGTGCAGGCGATCAACACGGATGAGATCTTCAAGGGCAAGAAAGTCGTGCTGTTCTCCGTGCCAGGCGCGTTCACGCCGACCTGCTCGGCCAAGCACTTGCCAGGCTATGTGGAGAAGTTCGCGGAGTTCAAGGCGAAGGGCGTGGACGTCGCCTGCATCGCGGTCAACGACGCCTTCGTCATGGACGCCTGGGCCAAGAACCAGCACGTGCCCGAAGGCCTGTGGATGCTCGCGGACGGCAACGGCGTGTTCACCCGCGCGCTCGGCCTCGAAATGGACGGCAGCGCGTTCGGCCTCGGCATGCGCGGCAAGCGCTTCGCACTCTACGCCGACAATGGCGTAGTCAAGGTGCTGCACCTGGAAGCGCCGGGCGAGTTCAAGGTGTCGGATGCGGCGTCGATGCTGGCGGCGATTGGATAGAGCCGCGCAGCCTGGAACGCACGCAGACGCAGGATGCAGGGTGCGATAAGGCGAAGCCGTATCGCACCGATCGAACACCATGCGGCGCAATGCGCTTCGCTTATTGCGCCCTACGCGGGCTGGATTCCGGCTTTCCTCGGAATAACGAACAAATGGAGCCGGGCGCGATAAATCGCGCCCCTACGAATTGCTTTACTGCGATAACCGGAATGTCACCGGCACATCCAATTCGCCATCAATTGCCCGGCCGCACAAAGTAGCAGGCTCGAACGTCCACGTTCTTACAGTCGCCAACGCGGATTGATCCAACTCTCGATAACCGCTACTGGATTGAATTCGCAACCCGGCAGGACTGCCATTCGCGTCTACGCGCACATGAACGATGGCGATGCCCCGATGCGGATCCTTGGCGTGAAACTCTGTCGGATATTTGGGCGGATGCAATTTCCGCGAGTCGTTCTCACGCGGGGCAATAAGCTGCTCCTTGCAGCTAGCGCCATCCACGCTTTGACTCGTCTGCGCCTGCGTAGAACTGCTAGCCAGTAAGATCGCAGCGACCGGCAGCATACAAAAGAAACGCACGTTGTCAGACCTGTTGCTCATCGCTCGCCTCGGCAGGCGCATCTGCATTGCCGGCAACGGCCTCACCCTTGTCGTCATCTTCCAGCGACTCGATCGCAACAACGCCCACCAGAGATTCATCCGCCGGCAACCGAATCAACGTCACGCCCTGGGTATTGCGCCCAACCTTGGCGATTTCGTTCGCGCGCGTGCGCACGAGCGTGCCCTGGTTCGAGATCAGCATGACTTCGTGCGCGTCGTCGAGTTCCACGGCACCGACCAGGCTGCCATTGCGTTCGGAGCACTGGATGCCGATGACGCCCTGGATGCCGCGGCCCTTGCGCGGATATTTCGACAGCGGCGTGCGCTTGCCGTAGCCGCGTTCGGTCGCGGTGAGCACGTAGGTTTCCGCGGTCGACGCGGACGACTCGTCCGCCGCCACTTCGCCTTCTACCGCTTCGTTCGCTTCATCCTCGTCACCGCCCTGCTCGGCGGCATGCTCGACGACGAGCAGCGAGACGACCTGCGCGCCGTCGGCGAGGCGGATGCCGCGCACGCCGCTGGCGCCGCGGCCCATCGCGCGCACCTCGTCCTCGGCGAAGCGCACGGTGCGGCCGTTCGAGGCGAACAGCATGACGTCGTGCGTGCCGTCGGTGAGCTGGACGTCGACGAGCGCATCGCCGTCGTCGAGCGAGATCGCCGCCTTGCCCTTCTGCAACTGGAATTCGAATTCCGTCAGCGGCGTCTTCTTCACCGTGCCGTTGCGCGTGGCGAAGAACACGTAGTGGTCCTCGCGATATTCGTGCACCGGCAGGATCGCCTGCACCTTCTCGCCTTCCTCGAGCTGCAGGAGGTTGACGATCGGGCGGCCGCGCGAGTTCGGGCCGGCCTCGGGGATTTTGTATACTTTCAGCCAGTAGACGCGACCGAGGCTCGTGAACGCGAGCAAGGTGTCGTGCGTGTTGACGACCCAGAGCTTCTCGACGAAATCCTCCTCCTTGATCGCCGTCGCCGAGCGGCCCTTGCCGCCGCGTTTCTGCGCGCGATAGATCGTCGTCGGCTGACGCTTGGCGTAGCCCGCGTGCGAGAGCGTGACGACGACGTCCTCGGGCGCGATCAGGTCGAGCACGTCGAGGTCTTCCTGGCTGGCCTGGATCACGGTGCGGCGCGCGTCGCCATACTGCGTCTTGATCTCGATCAGTTCGTCGCGGATCACACGCAGCAGCACGTCGGGGTTCTGCAGGATCTCGATCAGGCCGGCGATGACGCCGAGCAGTTCCCTGTATTCGTCGGTCAGCTTTTCCTGCTCGAGTCCGGTCAGGCGCGCGAGGCGCATTTCGAGGATCTGCTGCGCCTGAACGTCGGACAGTTGGTAGCCGACCTCGGACAAGCCGACGTTCGGCGCGAGGCCTTCCGGCTTCGACGCATCCGCGCCAGAGGCGGCGAGCAGCGTGCGCACGAGGCCCGGCTGCCAGCGCTTGGCGAGCATGCGCTCCTTCGCTTCCTCGCTCGACGCCGAGGTCTTGATCAACTCGATCATCTCGTCGATGTTGGCGAGCGCGACGGTGAGGCCTTCGAGCACATGCGCACGATCGCGCGCCTTGCGCAGTTCGAAGATCGTGCGCCGCGTGACCACTTCGCGCCGATGGCGGACAAACGCCTCGAGGATGTCCTTGAGGTTGAGCAGGCGCGGCTGGCCGTCGACGAGCGCGACCATGTTGATGCCGAACGTGACCTGCATCTGCGTCTGCTGATAGAGGTTGTTCAGCAGCACTTCGGCCAGCGTGTCCTTGCGCACTTCGATGACGATGCGCATGCCGTCCTTGTCGGACTCGTCGCGCAGGCCATCGGGCGAAATGCCCTCGATCTTCTTTTCCTTGTGCAGTTCGGCGATCGCTTCGATCAAGCGCTTCTTGTTCACCTGGTACGGCAGTTCGGTGATGATGATCGTTTCGCGGCCGTTGTCTTCGGTCTCGATTTCCGCTTTTGCGCGCACATAGATGCGGCCGCGGCCGGTCTTGTACGCCTCGATGATGCCGGCCGCGCCGTTGATGATGCCGTGGGTCGGAAAATCGGGACCCGGCACGAGGCGCAGCAGTTCGTCGAAGCTCAGGGCGGGATTGTCGATCAGCGCGATCGTCGCATCGACGATCTCGCTGAGGTTGTGCGGCGGCACGTTCGTCGCCATGCCGACCGCGATGCCGGCCGAGCCGTTGACGAGCAGGTTCGGCACGCGTGCGGGCAGCACGGTCGGTTCGAGATCCTTTTCGTCGTAGTTCGGCTGGAAGTCGACCGTTTCCTTGTCGAGGTCGGAGAGGATTTCCGAGGTGAGGCGGTCGAGGCGGCACTCGGTGTAACGCATCGCCGCGGCGTTGTCGCCGTCGACCGAACCGAAGTTGCCCTGGCCGTCGACGAGCGGATAGCGCAGCGAGAAATCCTGGGCCATGCGCACGAGCGCGTCGTACACCGACTGGTCGCCGTGCGGATGGTATTTACCGATCACGTCGCCGACCACGCGCGCGCACTTGATGTAGGCGCGGTTCCAGGTGTTGTTCAATTCCTGCATCGCGTAGAGCACGCGCCGATGCACGGGCTTCAAGCCATCGCGCACGTCCGGGAGGGCGCGGCCGACGATCACGCTCATCGCGTAATCGAGATAGCTCTGCCGCATTTCGTCTTCGATGTTGACGCGAATGATTTCTTTGGCCAGATCCGCCATCGTGGAATTCTTCCCGGGTTTTTTCTACTGGACGCGACGCTTCGCGCAGAGCGAAATCAGGCGATTTCGGCTGCCACAATTCTAGCATAGACGACCCGTTTTCAGGCGGATTTTCCGGCCTGAAAACACGCGGTTTTTCAATGGGTTGAAAAGCGATTTCGCGATGCCGGAACGACGCTCCAACAAGGGCCCGAAAAGAAGGGAAATTCAACCCGCTCTTTGCGTTTCACGGCTGCGTCTTGTCCTGCCCCTGCCGTTGCGGCGGCGTGCGATAAATCCAGTGGCGCGAGGCGAGATAGTTCACGCCGAGTCCGGCAACCGAGCCCGCGGCGACCGCGAGCGGCAGATGGGCGCCATCGACATCGAACGCGAGCACGAGCGCCGAATAGGTGGCGAAATTGCAGGCGAAGCCGCCGCTCATTGCGAAGATGTAGCGCCACCATTCGCCGAAGCGCGAATGATTGCGCGTGCCCTGGAACGTGAGGTTGCGATTGAACAGCCAGGTCGCCGTGGCGGCGCAGAGAAACGAAATCAGGCGCGCGCTGAACCGGTCCCATGCGAAACCACTGACCAGAACCTGCAGCACGCCTGCATCGACGATGAAACCGAGCACGCCGCCGACGCAGAAGAGAGCGAGTTGACGCATCGCTCAGCCTTGTGCGCCGGCCAGCTTCGCGAGGCCGCGATCGAACGGTTTCTCGATCGCGCCGCGCTCGGTGACGATGACGTCGATCAGCTCGGCGGGGGTGACGTCGAACACCGGGTTCCACGCATCGGCGCCGTCGACGACGGTGCGCCTGCCCGAGATCGACAACAGTTCGGCCGGATCGCGCAGCTCGATCTCGATGTCGTCACCGCCCTTCGTCGCCATGTCGACCGTCGACCACGGCGCCACGACCATGAACTTGACCCCGTGGCGCTTCGCGCTGATCGCGAGCTGGTACGTGCCGATCTTGTTCGCCGTGTCGCCGTTCGCGGCAATGCGGTCGGCGCCGACGATGACCCACTGCACGGCGCCGGATTTCATCAGGTGCGACGCAGCGGAGTCGGCAATCAGTTGGGCGGGAATCGCGTCGCGCACGAGTTCCCACATGGTCAGGCGCGCGCCCTGCAGCCAGGGCCGCGTCTCGCCGGCGTAGACCTGCGCGATCCTGCCGCCCGCGTAGCCCGCGCGGATCACGCCGAGCGCGGTGCCGAAGCCCGCGGTCGCGAGCGAACCGGTATTGCAGTGCGTGAGCACGCCGATGCCGTCGCCGAGGAAGCTTGCGCCGATCTCGCCCATCCTGCGGTTGGCGGCGAGATCCTCGTCCTGGATCGCGCGCGCCTCGACGGTCAGCGTGGTCAACGGATCGCCCCCGGTTGCGGCCAGCGCCGCGCGCATGCGCGCGAGCGCCCAGGCGAGGTTTACCGCGGTCGGGCGCGCGGCGTTGAGCGTATCGAACGTCGAACGCAGCGTGACGGCGCTGATCGGGTGACCGGCGTTGTCGAGCAGCCCCGCCTGCAGCACGACGCCCCAGGCCGCGGCGATGCCGATGGCCGGCGCGCCGCGCACGACGAGGTCGCGGATCGCCTTCGCCACGTCGCCGGCGTTGCGGCATTCGACCTGGGCCTCGGTGAACGGCAACTCGCGCTGGTCGAGCAGGCGCAGCACGCCGTCGGCGTAGGTCACGGCGCGAATCGTGTCGTGGCGGTCGAGGTGGGTGGCAGTGGGTGCGGACATGGTGAATGACGGGAATCGGGTAACGCGCAAGAATAACCCAGGATCGCCGCACTCGCCTTGCCCGCACCTGACCGCACGCGCCGCGCAGCGCGAAACAGCGCGATTTCCGTTAGCATTCGGCAATGCTGCGCATCAAACGTGAACCGCAGGACCGGCCACCCGCACGCAAGGCAAGTACGCAGGTCGCGGCTGTGCGCGCCGACGATCTCGACGCCCAATTCGTGGCGCTGCTGCGGCGCAAAGTCACGCGCGCCGCGCTGACCGGCGCGCTGACCGCGGCGATCGAAGCGATCCCGGGCCTCGGCCGCGTGCTCGGCTTCGTCTTCGGCGAAGTGCTCGACGCGAAGTTCCTCACGCGCGTGCAGCGCGAGCTGGTCGAGGACACGTTCGCGCTGTACTCGCTGAAGTTGCCCGCAACCCTGCACAACGAGTTGATCGTTCGCGTGCAGACCATGGGCGCGAGCGCGAGCATCGCCGGCGACGTGCTCGTGCGCGGCGTGCTGCATCGACTGGCCGGACGTATCGGCGGCGTGGTGACGCGACGCTTCGTGCCGATCGCCGGCATCGTCTCCTCGGCCGTCGCCAATGCCAGCGTGACCTACGCGATCGGCAAGCGCGCGCAGGCCGTGGCGAAGTGGAAGGATTCGCCGATCACCGGCATGCCCGACGTGGTACGCGCGTTCAGCGGCGTCGACGAACGGCGCGTGCTCGACTGGTCGGTCGATGCGGTGAAGACCTCGCTCGGCATGATCGGCGGCACCTTGCGCAAGATGGTGCGGATAGGAAAAAAAAGCGAAGCGAAGAAAGCAGGAGCGAAAAATCGGGAGCAAAGATAAATCGCCAAACAAAGAAGGCCGGCGCAAGCGCCGGCCTTCTTTGTTTGGAGTGTATCGGTGGTGGGCGGTGCAGGGATCGAACCTGCGACCCTTGCCGTGTGAAGGCAATGCTCTACCGCTGAGCTAACCGCCCTTCGCGTCGCCGTTGCGGCGATCTGAAGCCCGGCGCGGATCGCGCGGGGCGCGCATTATTGCCCAGCGCAGGCTCCGGTGCAAGGCGCGCGCATCGGCAGGCCATACCGATCCGGCCGGGCAACCGATACACTTGCGAGATGATTGGTCCGATGCTCGCCGTAATCCTGCTGCTCGCCGCGCTGGCGCTATGGCAGAACGCGCTGAAAGCGCGCGACCTCGCGCGCGCGCTCGGGCACGATCTCTGCGCCAAGGCGGGCGTGCAGTTGCTCGACCAGAGCGTATCGCTGGCCGGCGTCGGCTTCGCGCGCAATGCCGAAGGCCATCTGCGTCTGCGCCGCAACTATCGTTTCGAGGTCAGTCTCGACGGCCACGACCGCCATCGGGGCGGATTGACGATGCTTGACGGGCGCCTGCTCGCATGGAGCCTGCCGGTCACCGACACGCAGCCGGTCGTCCGCAGCTCGAACGTGATCGAACTGCCGCGCCGGGCAAACTGAAGGAACCTCTGCACAAGCGTAGCGAGCGAGACCGTTCGCGCGTCGCCGGAGCGCAGGAACCGGAGCACACATAGACGTATGTGAGGATGACTCGCCGCATGCGCGGCTCGCCCTGCGGGCCATTCGCTGCGCGAATGTTCGCTCCGGCATCCTGCCTGCGCAGTCCGAGCACCGCCGGCACGCCCGATTTTGGATTGAATCGGGTCGAGCGTAGTAGCTTGTGTAGAGGTTCCTGAACTCCGCCTACTTGACCACGCGCAGATGTGGGCCCTTTTTCGGCGCCGGGTCGGCCGGCGTCACCGAAGCGGCGGGCGCAGACGTTTCCGCGGGCGGCTGCGCGGCCGCGGTCTGATTCTCGGCCGGAAACATCATGCCCTGCCCGTTTTCCTGCGCGTAGATCGCAAGGACTGCGGCGATGGGCGCTTCGACGGCCTGAGACACGCCGGAAAAGCGCGCCATGAAACGCACGCGATCCGCGCCGAGTTCGAGCTGGGCGACGGCGCGCGCGGCGACATTGAGCACGACGCGGCCATCCTTGATCGCACTCCTCGGCACCTTGACGCCGGGCGCGTTGGCATCGACGAGAATATATGGGGTCATGCCGTTATCGGCGATCCACTCGTACGTGGCGCGCAGCAGGTACGGGCGGTTGGATGTCATCGTGGCGGTGGTCATGGTGGGGTCTCGCGCGGTCACGCGCGCAGTGCCTTCTCTTCTTCGGTCAGGCTGCGGCTGAAACCGGGGTTGCGGAAGATGCGCTCGCCGTAGTCGTCGATCACGCGCGCCTCGCGCGGCAGTTCGACGCCGAGGCTCGGCAGGCGCCAGATCAACGGCGCGAGCGCGCAATCGGCGAGACTCATCTCCGGATTGAGGAAGAACTTCGCCGCCTTGAACAGGGGCAGGCTCGCCAGCAGCGTTTCGCGCAGGCGTTTGCGCGCGTTGTCGGCGGGGCGGCCGCCGGCCGCAATCTGTTCGACGAACGGATACCAGTCGCGCTCCATGCGCACCGTCGCCAGGCGCAGGCGCGCTCGCGACAGCGGATCGATCGGCATCAGCGGCGGATGCGGGTAACGCTCATCGAGGTACTCGCAGATCACGCCCGTTTCGTAGAGCACGAGGTCGCGGTCGACCAGGGTCGGCACGCTGTGATACGGATTGAGGTCGACGAGATCCTCGGGTGGCGATGCGGGATTGACCGCGACGAAGTCGTGAGCCACGCCCTTTGCTGCCAGAACCAGGCGGACGCGATGGCACTGCACGTCGTCGCGCGAGGAATACAGAGTCAAAACGGTACGCGACCGCGGATTCAAGACCATGCTGCGACTTCCCTATGTGTCCCAACGCCCCTGGGAGCCGATGTCGGCGGCTGGGGTGGCTGGCCGCCACGCCTTTGCAACAATTTACACCCACGCGCAGGCGACGCCTAGTCCGCACCGCGCCGCAGGAGCAGCGCGAACGGCACAGCCGCCGCGCAGCGGCGAAAGGCTGGATGCCAGGAGTAAACGAAGACCGGCGCCTTTGGCGCCGGTCTTGTGTCTGCCAAGCTTGCGGAAGTCTCCGGGAAGAGCCGGATTTTCCCGGGAGGTGCCGCCAGGGAAGGCGGCTTCCCGATTCCCGCAATCAAGGGATGATCGCGGGAATTACTTCACGTCCTTCCAGTACTCCTTGTTGAGCAGCCAGGCCAGGAACGTGAAGAACACGAGATACAGGATCGCCCACACGCCTACCGCCTCGCGCTTCAATGCCGCGGGCTCGCCGACATACTGCAGGAAGGCGGTGATGTCGCGCGCGGCGGAGTCGAACTCCTCGGCCGACAGGCTGCCCTTGCTCGCCAGTTCGAGTTTCTCGACCGCCGGCTCCTCGCCCGGCTTGGCCGGCGCATAGTGCGCGACCTGGGTGCCCTGCAACTCCCAGAGCACGTTCGGCATCGAGGCGCCCGGGAACACGGTGTTGTTCCAGCCGACCGGACGCGACGGATCGAGGTAGAAGGACTTCAGATACGTGTAGATCCAGTCCGGACCCTTCGCGCGCGCTTCGAGCGAAAGATCGGGCGGTGCCTTGCCGAACCATTCCTGCGCGTGATCGGCAGGCATGTTGGAGACGATCTGGTCGCCGATCTTCGCGCCGGTGAAGGCGAAGTTCTTGAGCACCTCGTCGGGCGAAAGCTTGAGGTCTTCGGCCAGGCGCGAGTAGCTCTGATACTTGATCGAGTGGCAACCCGAGCAGTAGTTGAAGTACAGGCGCGCGCCGCGTTGCAGCGAGGCGATGTTGCCGACCTTGGTGTTCGCGACCTGCAAGCCCGCGCCTTCTTCGGCCAGGACGGGTGCGGCGAATGCGACGCAGGCAAAAACGAACGCGGCTTTACGCATCATGGCGGGAAGATTTTCATTGAGAAGTGCGGCCAGTGATGGCCGCTTTTGGACTCTCGTCGTCATGGATGATGACATTAGTGTCCGCCTCCCGTAACGCGCTCCGGCACCGGTTTGGTTTTTTCGAAGCCGAACGCCGTGTAGACCCACAGGTAGATGAAATAGCCGAAATACATCAGGACGAGCAGCCAGCCGAAGTGCATCTCGATGCTGGTCACGTCGGCGCTGGCGCCGAACAGCTTCGGAATCGCCTCGCCAGTCAGCCCGGCGCCGATCGAACCGAGCAGCAGGAAGGTCAGCGCGAACAAGCCGAGCGCGATCTTGTAGCCGAGACCGCGGTAGCGGATCGACTTGACCGCGCCGCGATCGACCCACGGCAGCAGGAACAGCAACACGATCGAGGCGAACATCGCGAAGATGCCCAGACCCTTGCTCGGGATCACGCGCAGGATTCCGTAGAAAGGCGTGAAGTACCACACCGGCTTGATTTCCGGCGGGGTGACGAGCGGGTTGGCCTGGATGAAGTTGTCGTTCTCGAGGAACCAGCCGCCGACGGTGGGCTGGTAGAAGATGATGAACGCGCAGATCGTCAGGAAGAAACCGACGCCGACGATGTCGTGCACCGTGTAGTACGGGTGGAACGGGATGCCGTCGAGCGGCTTGCCCGTGGCCGGATCCTTCTTCTTCTTGATCTCGACGCCGTCCGGGTTGTTCGAACCGACTTCGTGCAGGGCGAAGATGTGCAGCACGACGAGCAGCAGCAACACGAGCGGCAGCGCGATCACGTGCAGGGCGAAGAAACGGTTCAGCGTCGCGTCGGCCGGGTTGTAGTCGCCCATGATCCACTGCACGAGCGTGTCGCCGATCAGCGGTACCGCGCCGAACAGCGAAATGATCACCTTCGCGCCCCAGAACGACATGTTGCCCCACGGCAGCACGTAGCCCATGAACGCCTCGGCCATCAGCGCGAGGAAGATGAACATGCCGAGCAGCCAGACCAGTTCGCGCGGCTTCTTGTACGAGCCGTACATCAGGCCGCGGAACATGTGCAGGTAGATGACGATGAAGAACATCGACGCGCCGGTCGAGTGCATATAGCGGATCAGCCAGCCCCAGTCGACATCGCGCATGATGTATTCGACCGAGTCGAACGCGGTCGCCGCGCCCGGCTTGTAGAACATCGTCAGGAAGATGCCGGTCAGGATCTGGTTGACCAGCACGACGATGGCGAGCACGCCGAAGTAGTACCAGAAGTTGAAGTTCTTCGGCGCGTAGTACTCGGTCATGTGCTTGCGGTACACCGGCATCATGCCCGGTGCGCGCTCGTTGACCCAGTTGCCGATGGCAGTGAATACGTTGGCCATTAGGCTTTGTCCTCCGGATTCACGCCAATCAGGATGTGGGTGTCGTCGACGAACTTGTACGGCGGCACGACCATGTTCGCCGGCGCGGGCACGCCCTGGAACACACGACCGGAGATGTCGTAGCGCGACTTGTGGCAGGGGCAGAAGAAGCCGCCCTTCCACTCCGGATCGAACGGCTCGGGCTTTATCTCGGGCACGTACTCGGGCGAGCAGCCCAGATGCGTGCAGATGCCGATCATCACGAGCCACTCGGGCTTGATCGAGCGGTTTTCGTTCTGCGCGTACTTGGGCTGGTTGTCGACCAGCGACTTCGGATCGCGCAGGCGGCCGTCGAGGCCGGGCAGCGTGTCGAGCATCGCCTTGGTGCGGTTGACGATCCACACCGGCGAGCCGCGCCAGAGCACGGAAATCTTCTGCCCGGGCTCGATCTTGCTGATGTCCTGCAGCACCGGCGCACCGGCGTTCTTCGCCCGCTCGCTCGGCTGCCACGACTTGATAAAGGGAGTCGCCGCGAACGCAGCCCCGATGCCGCCGACGACCGCGGTCGTCCCGGTCAGGAATCTGCGGCGTCCCTGATTCACACCCTCATTTGCCATCCGGCACTCCGAAGATATTTGAGAAATTCACAAAACCGGGCGTCCTGCCACCCGATTTGATCAGATCGGGCAAACAAACGGTCGCGGCAGAGCCGCGCCACGTTTGCCGCGTCAAGCACTTGCGTGCTCGACGCGTCGGCGCATCCATGTGCCGGAGCGGTTTTCCAAACCGCTCCAGGCTGAAAATCCGCTGAGCAGCCCACGCGGGCTCCCGCAAAAATCGTGTTAGTTTAACCAAAGCCCCGCCTCGCAGACAACGAAAACAAAACGTCTGCCCCGCTTTCGAGCTCGAATGAAAAATCTCGCCCGCCTGATCCAGTTCGTCGCGCAATACGTCACCCTGGGGCTAGCCCTCGCCTTCGTGATCTCGCTGTTTGCGCCGCAGTGGGGCGCGCGCCTGCGCGGCTCGACGGAGGAATCTGCGCCTGCTGCCCCCACGCAAGGCGAATCCGCAAAATCAACGGCAAAGAAGCCCGCGGCGCAGCCGCCGGGGCCGATCGTGGCTTTTGGCCCGAGCGGCAGAACGAACGCCGTCCAGCCGGAAACCGGTTCGGTCACTGCCTCGTATTCGACCGCCGTCGAAGCCGCCAGCCCCGCGGTCGTGAGCATTTTCGTCAACAAGATCGAGCAGCAGACGAGGCAGGTACTGGTAAGGACCGACAACCCCAACCTGCCGCCCGTGGTCCCGGCGAAGGTGGTGACCAACGTGCCCACGCAGAACCTCGGATCCGGCGTGATCGTCAGCCCGGACGGCTACGTTCTCACCAACCATCACGTCGTGGAGCGCGCCACCAATATCAGCGTAGGCATGCCCGACGGCCGCAGCATGCCGGCCAAGGTCATCGGCAGCGACAAGGAGACCGACCTCGCGGTGCTCAAGCTCGACGTCTGGAACGTGGCCACGATCCCGATCGCGGCGCGACCGGCCGTGGTCGGCGACATCGTCCTCGCGATCGGCAACCCGTTCGGACTGGACAAGACCGTGACGATGGGCATCGTGAGCGCGGTCGGCCGCATCATCCACCCGGAGACCGGCGAGGACTTCATCCAGACCGACGCGGCGATCAACTCGGGCAACTCCGGGGGCGCGCTGGTCAACGCCCACGGCGAGCTGGTCGGCATCAATTCGGACACCTTGCCTTCGGCGAACGGCGGCAACGTCGGCATCAGCTTCGCCATTCCGGTCGAGCGCGCGAAGAAGGTGCTCGACCAGATCATCCGCTACGGCCGCGTCATCCGCGCCTGGATCGGCGTTACCTGCCGCGACGCGCCCATGCAGTCCGGCGATCCGATGCCCGTGGTGACCGGCGGCGCCGTCGTCGTCGAGGTCGCCGCCGACAGCCCTGCGACCAAAGCGGGGCTCCAGATCGGCGACGTGATAACCCGTCTCGACGAGCAATGGGTACCGAATGCGCTGGCGCTGCGCAACCGCGAAACCCACCTCGCACCGGGCACCAAAGTCAGCGTGACCGTCCAGCGCGGCGACAAGCAGCTGCATTTCGATATGGAACTCGCCGAACGCCCGCAGGCTCCTGCCCAGACGGGGCCGAACGCCAATCCGTAGCCAGGCGACCGCCCGCTTCCCCGGAAGCTTCTCAGCGTGCCTCGCCGTAGCGCTTGCGCAAGGTCGCCACGCGCTCGACGTAGACCCGCGTTTCGTCGAACGGCGGCACGCCGCTGTACTTCTGCACGTTCTGCGGGCCGGAGTTGTACGCCGCGGCAGCGAGGCGCTCGTCGCCGTTGAACAGTTTGAGCAGCGTCGAAAGGTAGCGCGCGCCGCCACGAATGTTCTGCGCAGGATCGAACGGGCTGGCCACGCCCATGTCGTTCGCCGTCGCCGGCATCAGTTGCATCAGCCCCTGCGCGCCCTTGACCGAAATCGCGTTCGGGTTGAACGCCGACTCGGCATGGATCACCGCGCGCAGCAGCGCCTGGTCGACGCCGAACTCGGACGCCGCCGTGGCCACTTCGTCCTTGTACGCATCGAGGTTGAGCGCGAGCGTGGCGAAGTTGACCGCCGACTTCACGTCGCAGGCGTAGCAGGTCGCGATGTAGGTGAACATCATCGTGTAGGCCCCGCCGCCGGGTTTGATGTTGGTGTACTCGACGATGCCGTTCGCGCGCGCGACCTTGTACACCGCGCCGCGGCGCACTTCGATGTGCCGGTCGGGGCGCTCGGTCGCGTTCGGCGTGGCCCTGGCCGGCGCCTCGCCGTTGAGGCGTGTTTCGCTGACAACATCGGCAAACGGCGAAGCCGGGGCCGATTTGTATTCGCTGCGCGGGCCACCCGCCGTTGCCGGCTTCGCCGCGACCGGCTCCGGTTGACTCGCTACCGGCTTGGCGGCATCGGGCCCGTGCGAATCCGCAGCGACCTTGTCCGGCCTGGCCGCTTCGGCCACCGCGGGCGGTTTCGCCATTTCTGTCTTGAGCACCGGTTTGCGCGCCTTCGCCGCCGGTTCGGCATAGTCGCTGTTGGCGAGCTTCGTGCAGGCGGCGTAGCCCTCGGGCTTGTTCGTGATCGCGATTTCGCCCTGCGCACCCGAGCAGCGATACACCGCCCCGGCGAGCGCCGACGGCGCCAACGTCGCAAGAACGAAGGCGAGCACGACCCAAGGGGCCCAATGGCGTAACGCAGGATTCATCGATGTCCCAATTTTCGGCTGCCAAGTTTCTGACAGACAAGGGGTTTTGCCAAGCGTTGCGCGTCACAAATACGCGCCGGCCGGCGACTCCGGCACATGGCAGGCAGTCCAATCCCGCTTTAGAATGCGCGGTTCACGAAAAATTCCCTGCCTTAACGAGTTTCACGCGCCATGCCCGGCAAACTTTTCATCAAGACCCACGGCTGCCAGATGAACGAGTACGACTCGGCCAAGATGGTCGACGTGCTCGCTGCTTCGCATGGTCTGGAATTGACCCAGAACGAGGCCGAGGCCGACGTCATCCTCGTCAACACCTGCTCGATCCGCGAGAAGGCGCAAGAAAAGGTGTTCTCGCAGCTCGGCCGCTGGCGCGAGTTGAAGGCGAACAATCCGAATCTCGTCATCGGCGTCGGCGGCTGCGTCGCCTCGCAGGAAGGCGAAGCAATCGTCAAGCGCGCGCCCTACGTCGATCTCGTGTTCGGGCCGCAGACGCTGCACCGTCTGCCGCAGCTGATCGAGGCGCGGCGTGAGAGCAAGAAGCCGCAGGTCGATATCTCGTTCCCCGAGATCGAGAAGTTCGACCACCTGCCCGCGCCGCGCAAGGAAGGCGTGACCGCGTTCGTGTCGATCATGGAAGGCTGCTCGAAATATTGTTCCTATTGCGTCGTGCCGTACACGCGCGGCGAGGAAATCAGCCGCCCGTTCGACGACGTGATCGCCGAGGTCGCCCAACTCGCCGAACAGGGCGTGCGCGAAGTGAATCTTCTCGGCCAGAACGTCAATGCGTACCGCGGCGCGATGCACGATGGCGGCGCGGCCGATCTCGCCCTGCTGATCCATGCGATCGCCGAGCTCGACGGCATCGGCCGCATCCGCTTCACCACCTCGCATCCGCTCGAATTCTCCGACTCGCTGATCGAGGCCTACGCGAACGTGCCCAAGCTCGCGAACTACCTGCATCTGCCCGTGCAGTCCGGTTCCGATCGCGTACTCGGCGCGATGAAGCGCGGCTACACGGCGCTCGAGTTCAAACAGAAGATCCGCAAGCTGCGCCGCGCGCGCCAGGACATTTCCGTGTCCAGCGATTTCATCGTCGGCTTCCCCGGCGAGACCGATGCCGAGT
>JAFEFQ010000237.1 GCA_018240505.1 Pseudomonadota bacterium | reverse complement strand
AGCGGAACATCTTCGGCAACAACCAGATCGTCAGCAGGAGAAACAGCGCGAGCAGGACCAGGAACGCCGCCGGATGCGCGAACACGAGCCAGAGGCCGCCGAGCAGCAGGCCGTCCTCGCCCGCGCTCGCGGTCCAGTTCGTGAACGGCTCGGGCGAGGTGTTGATCGCCGCGCGCGCGCCGGCCTTGGCCAGATGCGTGGAGCCTGCGATCGCGCCGCCGAAGACGGCCGCCGCCATCTGCAACGCCGGACCCTGGTCGCCCATCGCACCCCAGGCCAGCAGCGCGCCGAGCGGGATGCGGATGAAGGTATGCACCGTGTCCCAGATCGAGTCGAAGCCGGGCACCTTGTCGGCAAGGAACTCGGCAACGAGCATGATGGCCGAGGCGCCGAGTACCCAGTTGTGTTCGAGCAGGGCCAGGTCGGCCGGCAGGTGGACGTAGCCGAGCCGGGCCATCAGGCCGACGATGAAGATCGCCGCGTAGAGACGGATGCCGCTGGCCCAGGCCAGGCCGCTCGCGAGCGCGAGCTGTTGCAGATGCTCCATGACTGCTCTCCATTCGCAGGACACGACATCGACGCAGGTATTCTAGTGCGCTCATCCCGAGCGCGAAATCAAAAAGCGGCCGTCCATGGCCGCATTTTTCGCATTGGTGCGGATCGATGAACCCGCGAAGATCGATGGCCCATGTCGCCACTGGTCGCGCAAATGCCGCCGCTGCGCCGCCTCGTCTTCGCCATGCGCCGCGCCTTGTGGCAGCCTGCGTGACGGGAGGAAGTGCTCATGCGCTGGATTTTGCTCGTCGCCGCCTTAGCCGGTTTTGCCATCGCCTTCACGACCGCGTCGCCGAGCCTCATGGGCATCGGCCTGATCCTCGGCTGCGGTGGGCTGCTCGGTTTCGCCTTCGCGCTTGCCGCGGCGCGAATCGCGCTGACCGCACAACCGGAAGCCGCACTGATCGTCGATCCGGAAATCAACGCGATGCGCATGAAGGCAAATCTCGCCAAGTCGGCAGCCACCGCGGCGCGCGCACCCTCGATTGCCCCTGACCCGGGCGCCGACACGGACCCGCAACGCACGGCGTGATTTGCTACGCTGCGTTTTGACAATGCCGGCATGGAGCGCACAATGCCGCTGCGGTCGACCGACCGTTATCCGGGAGCAGGACATGGAGTTCATCACTTATCTGATCGTGGGCGGTATTGCCGGCTGGCTGGCCGGCGTCGTGGTGAAAGGGGGCGGGTTCGGACTGATCGGCGACATCATCGTCGGCATCCTCGGCGGCCTGATCGCCGGCTGGTTGTGCGCGCATGTGCTGAATTTCTCGGTCGGTGGCGGCATCATCGGCCAGATCATCACCTCGGCAATCGGCGCGATCATCCTGCTCCTGGTCATCCGTCTGGTGAAACGGGCGTAGCGTTTGCCGCTTTCGTCGGAGAAAACAAAAGGCCGGAAGCTCGCGCTTCCGGCCTTTTTTTGGTTCGTCCTCAACCGAACACGAGGATCAAGGAGATAAATCGAATCACTTCGTGATGTCCACATCCTTGGTCTCGCGCAGGAACAGCGAGCCGATGACGAAGGTCGCGAGCGCGATGATCACCGGGTACCACAGGCCCGAATACATGTTGCCTGTCGCCAGCACCAGCGCGAATGCCGTGGTCGGCAGGAAGCCGCCGAACCAGCCGTTGCCGATGTGATAGGGCAGGCTCATCGAGGTGTAGCGGATGCGCGTCGGGAACATCTCGACCAGCCATGCCGCGATCGGACCGTAGACCATGGTCACGTAGAGCACGAGGATCGTGAGCAGCAGCAGCACCATCGGCTTGTTCATCTGAGCCGGATCGGCCGCCTTCGGATAACCCGCCACATCGATCGCCGCGGCGACGTCTGCGGCCAGCTTGGCTTGCGCGGCCTTCGCTTCATCCGGCGTCAGGGTTTTCAGATCGACGGCTGAAATCGTGGTCGCCCCCAGGCGCACGCTCGCGGGCGTGCCCGCCGGCGCGGCCTCGTTGGTGTAGTCGACGCTGCGCGCGTTGAGCAGGTTCTTGAGCACGTCGCAGGAACTGGTGAACTTGATCTGGCCCTTGAGTTCGCCGGGCACGAACTGGAACGCGCAGTCCTTCGGATCGGCGACGACGACCGCAGGCGACTTCGCCGCGGCGGCCTCGAGCGCGGGATTGGCGTAGTGGGTCAGCGCCTTGAAGATCGGGAAATAGGTCAGCGCGGCGAGCAGGCAGCCGGCCATGATGATCGGCTTGCGCCCGATGCGGTCGGACAACCAGCCGAAGAAGATGAAACCCGCCGTCGCGATCGCGAGTGCCGCGGCGATGAGCAGGTTCGCGGTCACCGCATCGACCTTGAGGGTTTGGGTCAGGAAGAACAGCGCGTAGAACTGGCCCGCGTACCAGACCACGGCCTGGCCCGCGGTCGCACCGAGCAGCGCGAGCAGGACGATCTTGCCGTTCGCCCAATTGCCGAAGCTCTCGGTCAGCGGAGCCTTCGAGCCTTTGCCCTCGGCCTTCATCTGCTGGAACAGCGGCGACTCGTTGAGCTTCAGGCGGATCCACAGCGAGATGATCAGCAGCAGCAGCGAGATGACGAACGGCACACGCCAATAGAATGCTTTGAACGCGTCCTCGCCGACGCTGGTGCGCGTCACCAGGATCACGAGCAGGGACAGGAACAGCCCGACCGTCGCCGTGGTCTGGATGAAGCTCGTGTACAGGCCGCGCCTGCCCGGCGGCGCATGTTCGGCGACATAGGTCGCCGCACCGCCGTATTCGCCGCCGAGGGCGAGGCCCTGCAGGCAGCGCAGCAGCACGAGCAGCACCGGTGCGGCGATGCCGATCGTTTTGTAGGTCGGCAACAGGCCCACCGCAAGCGTCGAGAAGCCCATGATCGCGATCGTGATCAGGAAGGTGTACTTGCGGCCGATCAGATCGCCAAGGCGGCCGAACACGAGCGCGCCGAACGGACGCACCGCGAAACCGGCGGCAAACGTGAGCAGGGCCATGACGAAGGCGGCGCCGGGGGCGAGCGAGGAGAAGAAATGCGCGGCGATGATCGGCGCGAGCGAACCGTACAGATAGAAGTCGTACCATTCGAATACGGTGCCGAGGCTGGACGCACCGATCACGCGCACGTGTTCGCTGGTCAGCGGCGCGGCGCTGCCTTGCATAGTCGTAGCCATACCTCATCTCCCCGGTCGTTGTTGTTTCGGTGCGCCGAATCCGGCGTCCCGGCGCGGCGTGATGCCGCGAGCGTAGAATCACGAGTCGCAGTATCGCCGGGGCCGCAAGACACAGTCAGTTGGACGAAGGTCCGATTCCGGCCCCGGCCAAAAGCGGCAAAGTTGCCGCTGCGTATAATCGGCAATCAATGCAGCAGGAGGGGTAGAGCCATGTCGAAGACATATCCCGTGCCCGCGGACGTCGCCGCCAGGGCGCGCGTCAGCGCGGCCGACTACGAGAAGGGCTACGCCGAGTCGGTGAACGATCCCGAAGGCTTCTGGGGACGCGTCGGCAAGCGTCTCGACTGGATCACGCCGTACACGAAGGTGAAGGACGTGTCCTTCGATGCGAAGGATCTGCACATCCGCTGGTTCCATGACGGCACGTTGAACCTGTCGGCCAATTGCCTGGACAGGCATCTGTCCACGCGCGGCAACAAGACCGCGATCCTCTGGGAGGGCGACGATCCGTCCGAGTCCAAGCGCGTGACTTATCGCGAACTGTACGAACAGGTATGCCGTGCGGCGAACCTGCTCAAGAATCTCGGCGTCAGGAAAGGCGATCGCGTGACGATCTACCTGCCGATGATTCCCGAGGCCGCCGTGGCGATGCTCGCCTGCGCGCGCATCGGCGCGGTCCATTCGATCGTGTTCGGCGGCTTTTCGCCCGATTCGATCGCCGGGCGCATTGCCGATTGCACCTCGAAGGTCGTCATCACCGCCGACGAAGGCCTGCGCGGCGGCAAGAAGGTGCCGCTCAAGATCAATGTCGACGAGGCGCTGAAAAGGCCCGGCACGAACAGCGTCGAGACCGTGCTCGTGGTCAAGCGCACCGGCGGCCCCGTGCCGATGCAGGCGCCGCGCGACCGCTGGTGGGATGCGCTGCTCGCCGAGCAGAGCACGGACTGCGCGCCGGAGCCGATGAACGCCGAGGATCCGCTGTTCATCCTCTACACTTCGGGCTCGACCGGCAAGCCGAAGGGCGTGCTGCACACGACCGGCGGCTACGGCGTGTTCGCGAGCTACACACACGAATGCGTGTTCGACCTGCGCGAGGACGACGTCTACTGGTGCACGGCCGACGTCGGCTGGGTCACCGGGCACAGCTATATCGTCTACGGCCCGCTGGCGAACGGCGCCACCTCGCTGATGTTCGAGGGCATCCCGAACTATCCCGACGTGTCGCGCTTCTGGCGGGTGATCGACAAGCACCAGGTCACCCTGTTCTACACCGCGCCGACCGCGATCCGCGCACTGATGCGCGAGGGCGAAGAGGCGGTCAGGAAGACCAAACGCACGTCGCTGCGGCTGCTGGGCTCGGTCGGCGAACCGATCAATCCCGAGGCGTGGGAGTGGTACTACCGTGTCGTCGGCGACGGCCGCTGCCCGATCGTCGACACCTGGTGGCAGACCGAAACGGGCGGCATTCTGATTTCCCCGCTGCCCGGTGCGATCGCGACCAAACCCGGTTCGGCGACCAAGCCGTTCTTCGGCGTCAAGCCGGCGCTGGTCGATGCGAACGGCGCCGTGCTCGATGGCGAGGCCGAAGGCAACCTGATCCTCACCGATTCCTGGCCGGGCCAGATGCGCACGGTCTACGGCGACCACGAGCGTTTCATCGAGACGTATTTCAAGACGTATCCGGGCAACTACTTCACCGGCGACGGCGCACGCCGCGACGCGGACGGCTACTACTGGATCACCGGTCGCGTCGACGACGTGATCAACGTCTCCGGCCACCGCATCGGCACAGCCGAGGTCGAGAGCGCGCTCGTCGGCCACCACGCCGTGGCCGAGGCCGCCGTGGTCGGCTGCCCGCACGACATCAAAGGCCAGGGCATCTACGCCTACGTCACGCTCAAGGCCGGCATCGAGGGCACCGACGCGCTGCGCAAGGAGTTGATCGTGCACGTGCGCAAGGAGATCGGCCCGATCGCCACGCCCGATCATCTGCAATGGGCGCCCGGCCTGCCGAAGACGCGCTCGGGCAAGATCATGCGCCGCATCCTGCGCAAGATCGCCGAGAATGCGCCCGAGCAGCTCGGCGACATTTCCACACTGGCCGATCCGTCGGTGGTGAAGAACCTGGTCGATACGCGCCTGGTCCGCTAGAACCCGGTTCCAAACGCTTGACGATGGGCGTGCGCATGACCAAGCATGGGCCATGCGCACGCTTTTCGCCGAAGACTTCGCCGCCGCCGCACCTCCGCTCGAACTCGGCGACGATGAAATCCACCTGTGGATTTTTCCATGGCAAGGTATCGGTGCGGAGAAATCCGGCACGCCGCCTTGCCTGCGCCAAACCCTCGCTGCCTACCTCGGCGTCGATGCGGACGACTTGCGCATCGAGCGCAACGCCGCGGGCAAGCCGTATCTCGCCGATGCGGCACTGGAATTCAATATTTCGCACAGCGACGACGCATTGCTGATCGGCTTGAGTCGCGGGCAAGAGCTCGGCGTCGACATCGAGGGCGGCGGGCGCGTACGGCCGTATCTGGAAATCGCGCGACGCTATTTCACCGTCGACGAAGCGGCCGCGTTGGCGAGGCTGCCTGGCGACCGGCTCGCGCGCAGTTTCATCGAGTTGTGGAGCGCGAAGGAGGCTGTGCTCAAGGCGATCGGCCGCGGCATTGCCTTCGGCCTCGACCGCGTCGGCTTCGAACTCGACGGCGAAGGCCGGACCCGGCGTTTGCTGCACCTGGCCGCGGAAGCGGGAACGCCCGCGCAGTGGCGGCTCGTGCGTCTGTCGCCGCAGGCGGGCATCACTGGCGCGCTGGCCTGGCGCGGGCCGGAAATGCGCTTGCGCGCGTTTGCCGTCGCGGCACCCTCGCGACTGCGACGATCCGCGCGCCTTGCGCGTCCTTGAGGCGATGAACCGCAGCGCGAATACCGACATGAGCGGCCTCGCCCCCTTTTCCGGTTTCGCGCAGATCGTCGACGCGCGCGTGCTCGCGCGCGCGCAGCGCGGCGACATGCAGGCGTTCGCGGCGCTGTACGCGCAGTTCGGCAAGCCCTGCTACGGCCTCGGGCTGCGGCTGACCGGCAACGCCGCACAGGCCGAGGACCTGGTCCAGGAGGTGTTCTTGAAGCTGATCGAAACCATACGCAGTTACCGCGGCGACGCGCCCTTCGGCGCGTGGCTCAAGCGCATGACCGCGAACGCGGCGATCGATCAGTTGCGCCGCAACAAGCGCTTCGTCGATGCCGATCCCGAGGCGATGTTCGCCGGACCCGAGACCGAGGCGGATCCCGCGCAGGAGCTCGACGCGGTCTCGTTGTTGCAACGCTTGCCGCCGCGCGCGCGCGCGATCGTCGTGCTGCACGAGCTGGAAGGCTACACGCACACCGAGATCGCGAAGCTGTTCGGGCAGAGCGAGAGCTATTCGAAGTCCATCGTTGCGCGCGGACTGCAGCGACTGCATGCCGCCGTCGCCACGCCGCAGGCGGAAACCTGAATCATGACCAGCATCGACCCGAAGCCCGGCGAAGAAGTAAACACGATCCTGCACCGCATCGCCGACGCGCAGCCGGAACCACCCGCCGACCTGTGGGCCCGCATCGAGGCTGCGCATGGCGCGCGCAGCCGGCGACGGCGCCTGCACCGCTTCGCGGCCGCTGGCACGTTATGCGTCGCACTGGTTGGAGCGTTTGCCCTGCGCAGCCCGCGGCTGCCCTCGGCGGCGCCCGAGATCGATTGGCAGGCGCGCGCGCAAGCACTGGAGCTGCAACTGCTGGCGATCGAACACGACCAGCGTGCGCCCGCTGCGACCGCCGTTGCTTTCGACGCCGGCCCGGCGACGAGCGAGCTCGCCGAGATCGATCGACGCCTGCAGGCAGCCTATGAACACCGGACCTATGCCGATCAACTCGTCCCCTTGTGGAAACGTCGCAGCGAGCTGCTCGATGCGCTGATCGCGGCGCGCAAGGAAAGGTTGACCCTGACCCGCATTTGATGAGGACTCCACCATGCTGCGCATCCTCTGTTTGACCGCCTTGTGCGGTTTCGCCCCCGCCGCGCTCGCCGCCGACGAAGCCGCGCCGACCACGCTCGGCACGATCACCAGCCACGGCACTACCTCGGCCGTCGTCGCCCAACGTGTGCGCGAGGAAATGCAGCAGACGCTCATGCGCCTGGCCACGACCGGCGCGCTGGGCACGCATCCGGAACAGGCCGCACTCGACATCGCCGTGCCGGCCCAGCGTCTGGTCAACCTCGGCCTGCTCGTCGACGCGACGAGTGCGGCGAACGCGCGCGACGGCCTGCGCGTACTCGGCACGACGCCGGACAGCACGGCCGAACGTCTGGGCGTGCGCCCCGGCGACGTGATCGTCGCGGTGAACGGCCGCTCGCTGCGCGAGCTCGGCGCCGATGCGGACGGGCGCGCGCTCGCCGCCGCGAGCCTGAAGTCGAGCATCGATGCGCTGCCGGCCGACGCGAGCGTGCAGCTCGGCGTGCGCCGCGCCGGCACCGAGCTTGCGCTGAACGGGCCGCTGCAGAGCGTGCGGGTGCCGGCGCTGCATGTCGTGCTCGGCGCAGCGACGACCACGACGGTCGATGCGCCGGCGGCGAACCCGGCGGGCGGCTGCGGGCGCATCAGCCTGCAGGATCTGGCTCCGCGCCAGCAGCAGCTGTACGGCGTGTCGATCGAACTCGTCGACGGCACCACGCCCGGGCCGACCGGCGCCAGGAACTACCGCGTCGCCGCCGGCACGCACGAGCTGCTCGTGCGCGAGCAGATTCCGACGCGGCGCCTGGTCGGCGTCCCCGAACTCGCCGCGTTGAATTTCCGCGGCAAGCCCAAGCCGCTGACCGTCACGGTCAAGCCGGACACGACGCTGATGATCGCCGCGCACTTCAACGAGCGGCGCGCGAACGAGTTCAACAGCGGCGGCTATTGGGATCCGGTGGTGTGGAAGGAAGTGCGGGAAACCTGTCCGTAGGCTGACCCGTTCGCGGCACAAGCGTCTGGCGCCGAACTTTCTGCGGGCCTGCGTGTCTGAGTAGGCACTCCCCCACAGGGTCTCCTCCACAAGGATGTGGAACTTTGATCGTCGCACTCCTTTCGATTACGACCCATGCGCTATTCTTGGCGCATGGGTTTTCTCTGCGCGCAGCTATCCTGGGCGGGCGTGCTGTGGGCTGTCCTGTTGTGCGCATCGGTGCCCGCCGTCGCGGCGCGCAAACCGGCCGAGCCGCCGCTGCTGTCCCCCGCATTCACCGAGGCGATCGATCACGGCGTCGCCGGCGGCGTGTATGCGAGCGTCGCCGTCGGCGTGATCGACGGCAAGCGCAGCGGCACGTTTTATTTCGGTCATCGCGACGACGCGCGGTCGAAACCGGCCGATGACGACAGCTTGTTCGAGCTCGGTGCCGTCAGCGAAGTGTTCACCGGCATCCTGCTCGCGCAGGCCGCAGTCGAAGGCAAGCTGCGTTTTGCCGATCCGGTCGAAAAGTTTTTGCCCACGCCGTTTCCGTTTGCGGACGCGCGCCTGGGCAAGATCACGCTCGCCCAGCTGGCGACGCAACATTCCGTGCTGCCCGCGCAACCGGCGAACCTGTTTCCCGAGGACCCCGACGACCCCTACGCCGGCTATGCTGGCGAGGACTTGCTCGCCCTGCTCGCCTTTCAGCGCGGACCCAACGAGACCGGCGAAGCGACCTATTCCTATTCCGTGCTCAACGCCGGCCTGCTCGGCCATCTGCTCGGACGCGTTTACCAGACTGCCTACGCGCAGGCGCTCGCGGATCAGGTGCTGTCTCCCCTCGGCCTGCGGCATGTCTCCTTCACAGACGACGCAAACCTGTTGCCCGGGCATGCGCATGGCGCGAGCGTCCCGCACTGGCACTACGGCGTACTCGCCGGCGCCGCCGGCTTGCGCGCGAGCCTGCCGGACATGCTCACCTTCCTGCAGCACAACCTGACGCCGGAGAGTTCACCGCTGCGTGCGGCACTGCTGCTTGCGCGCCAGCCACGGGCCGCAGGTCCCGCCGATCAGCTCGGTTTCGGCTGGAACGTACGCGAGAAGCTCGACGGCGCAACAACCTGGCCACTGGTCTGGCGCGCCAGCCGTACCGCCGGGTTCGCGAGCTTCGTCGGCTTTCGCACCGACCGGCAGAGGGCGATCGTGCTGCTCGGCAACTCCGCCGAAGACGTGGCCGCGCTCGGCATCGCCTGGCTCGGCGACGGTGCACCGCCGCCGGTAGCCCATGCGTCGAACGCAGAGGCCGACAACCGGCTTGACGAATATCCTGGTTTGTACCAGATCGCCGCCGGCCGCGAGGCCGTCGTGCGCATCGCGGCGAACGCGTTGAACCTGCAGCTGCCCGGCGAGTTTCCGCGGCGCCTGCGCCCGGCCGACAAGGATGTTTTCGTCACCGCCGACCATGCGTTCGGCGTGACCTTCATGCGCGGCATCGGCGAGGTCAACGGCCTCGTGTTGCATGCGGGTGGCAGCAACGTCACTGCCGCGCGCCTGAGCGCGCGTGCGCCCAGGCTTGCGCGCACGCCGATCGCGGCGCCCGCGGCCATGCGCGGCGCGGTAGCCGGCGACTATCGGCTCGACGACGCAAACTGGCTGCGCATCGCGCCGTCCGCGCAGGGACTGACGCTGCAGTGGACGCAAGGCGAGCGGCGAAGTATTTTTGCCTATGCCCCCGATCGCTACGCGGATGCGGAGGGTGCGATCGACCTGCACATCGTGCGCGACGCGGACGGTCGCGTCGCGAAGCTCCGCTTCGAACTGGCCGGCGCGCCACGCGAGGCTTTGCCGCTGCGACGCCCCCTTCCCTGAGAACCTGTCTTCAAAGCTGCTGCGCTCGACAATTTGTGCGCCGGCGGTGCTCGGAATCCTCATGTACTTCTGTGTACACTCCGGTTCCTGCGCTCCGGCGACGCCCAAATTTTCTTCGCTCGCTACGCTTTGAAGACAGGTTCTTGGATTTCCACCGATGACCCGCTTGAGCGTCAACGTCAACAAGATCGCCGTGTTGCGCAATTCGCGCGGCGGCGCCGAACCGGACGTGTGCGCCGCCGCCGCGGCGTGCATCGCCGCCGGTGCGGCCGGCATCACCGTGCATCCGCGTCCGGACCAGCGCCACATTCGTCCCGACGACGTGCGCGTACTGAAGGCGCGAATCGGCGATGCCGTCGAGTACAACATCGAAGGCAACGGTTTCGCCGCGGCGCGCGGCAGCTATCCCGGCCTGCTCAAGCTGATCGAGGAGACACGTCCGACGCAATGCACGCTGGTGCCCGACGGCGATACCCAGCTCACCTCGGACCACGGCTTCGATCTGCGCGCCGATGCGGCGCGGCTGAAACCGCTGGTCGCCGAACTGAAACGGCTCGGCACGCGCGTGAGCCTGTTCGTCGACATGGACGTGACCGATGTCGAGCGCGCGGCCGAGATCGGCGCCGACCGCGTGGAGATCTACACCGGTCCGTACGCCGATGCGTTCGCGAACGGCGACGCCGCGCGCGAACTCGCGCTGTGCACCGCCTGCGCCGAACGCGCGCATGCGGCAGGGCTCGGCGTGAACGCCGGGCACGATCTGAACCAGGTGAATCTCGGCGCACTCAAGGCGGCGATTCCGCAGCTTGCGGAAGTATCGATCGGGCATGCACTGATCGGCGAGGCGCTCTACGCGGGGCTGGCCGCGACGGTCAAGGCATATCTGCGCATTCTCGCAGGCTGACGCTCATCTCGCCGCGGACGCGACGCTTTTGCGGCGCAGGTTCGCGTTCTTCGCCGTGGTCAGCGCCTCGGGTCGAAACCCCCCAAGACGGTTTTTCCGTTGTGCACGCACGTGTGCGCGCGACGGTAGGGCGCTCCTGAATCGCCGAAGTGTGCCAGGTGCGTCTTCGTGGTTTTGCTCAGGCCAAAAGAAAACGCCGCATCGCTGCGGCGTTGATCCTGATCCGCACGATCAATCCGGGCCTACTGCCCCGAGCCACGCGGAGGCTGGAAGCCGATCTTCTGCAAGCCGGCGTTCTTCGCGTCGGCCATGACCGTGGCGACGAGCTGGTACTTGGCAGTCTTGTCGGCCTGGATCTGCAGCTCGGGCTGCGGATTTTTCTTCGACGACAGCGTCATCATCTGCTGCAGCTGCTCTTCGGAGACGAGCTGGTCGTTCCAGTAGTACTGGCCACTCGAACGCACCGACAGCGTGATCGGATCGGGCGGATTCTCGATCTGCGGCGGCGGGTTGTTGGTCGGCTGCGGCAGATCGATCTTGATGCGATGGGTCAGCATCGGCGCCGTGATCATGAAGATGATCAGCAGCACGAGCATGACGTCGACGAGCGGCGTCACGTTGATGTCCGACATCGCACCGCCACCGCTGCTACCTGCACTGAATGCCATGATGCTATCTCGTCAAAATCTTTTACTGGCCCGCATGTTGCGGCGTGGTGATGAAGCCGACCTTGACCATACCCTGATTCTTCGCCTGGGTCATGACATTGGCGACGAGTTGGTACTCGGTGTCCTTGTCGGCGCGAATCTGGACTTCCGGCTGCATGGCCTGCGGGGCGACGACGCGCAGCTGCGCGACCAGCCCCGCTTCGGTCACCTGCTCGTCGTTCCAGTAGATCGTGCCGTCCTGGCGAACGGCGATCGTCACCGGCGGCACGGGCGGCGTGTCGGTCGGGGGCGCGATCAAGGTGCCCTGCGGCAACTCGACCTTGATCTTGGGCTGGGCCAGCTGCGTGGTGATCATGAAGATGATCAGCAGCACCAACATCACGTCGACGAGCGGCGTGACGTTGATCTCCGCCATGATGCCGCCGCTGCTGCCGCCCGCACTCATTGCCATGACTGCAAATCCTTACTTGGTGCCGCTGACGAAGAAGTCGTGCAGGTCATGCGCGAACTCGTCGAACTTGCCGAGTGTCACGCGATTGGCACGGTTGAACACGTTGTAGGCGAGCACGGCGGGAATCGCGACGCCCAGACCGATCGTGGTCATGATCAGCGCCTCGCCGACCGGACCGGCGACCGCGTCCATCGACGCGTTGCCGCTGGCACCGATCTTGAGCAGGGCGTGATAGATGCCCCACACGGTACCGAGCAGACCGACGAACGGTGCGGTCGAGCCCGTGGTGGCGAGCCAGGTCAGGCCGGTCTCGAGACGGCCGCTTTCGCGGGCGACGCCCTGGCGCAGCGCACGGTCGACGAATTCGGAACGGTTCAGGGTTTCGGCCAGACGGCTGCCCTGTGCCGAGCTGTGCTGTTCGGCGGCCGTAGCCACGTCGAGCGCGATCTTCGAGAACGGCTCCCAACCCGGCTGCTCCTCGAGGTGGCGCTTGGCGTCGGTGAGCGACTTCGTTTCGAAGAACTGCTCGCGCACGGAGTCGCCGCGGCGGCGGATGTTCAGCATGCGCCACGCGTTGACGATGATGAAGAACACCGATCCCAGCGACATGATCACGAGCGTGATGAACACGACCAGACCCAAGGTGTCGAAGTTGTGCAGCAGATGTTCGAAACCCATCTGCGTCAGAGCGGCGGCGTTGCCTTGCCCGGCAACCGGAGCGGAAGCTGCTTCTTGTAACATGACCTTACCCTTAAGTTTGTGGTTCTGGAATTCCGCCGGAATCGCCGGCTACCGTCTCGTCAAATCAATCTGCCAAGGTGAAATCGACCGGGATCAGTGCGTAGCCTTCGTACGGCTGGCCACCCTTGCTCCCCGGATTAAACATCCAAGTCTTCGCTGCTGCAATCGCGGCCTGGTCGAGTTCGCGATAGCCGGAGGATTTCTCCACCGTGATTTCTTTCGGCGATCCGTCCGTCGCGATCAATACCTTCAGTATCACCTTGCCCGTGTGATGTTCACGCACGGCCTGCGGCGGATACTTCGGCGGACGCATCTTGCGATAGCTGATGTTCTCGCTCGGGGCGATGTCGACCGGCGCCGCTGGCGGCGCGGGCGGGGCCGGCGGCGGCGCGGGCGTCGACATCGGCGTCGCCTCCTGCGTGACCACCGGCGGCGGGGCTGGCGGCGGCGGTGTCGGCGGCGGCTTGATCTTCTCGACGATCTTCGGCGGCGGCTTCTTCGGCGGCTCCGGTGGCGGCGGCGGCGGTGGCGGCGGCGGCGGCGGTGGCTCGATGAACTCGACCGTCACCACGTTTTCCTTGGCACGCTCCTTCGCCGTCGGCGGCTGCACGGGCGCCAGCAGCATGAGGAAGAGAAAACCGTGCAGCGCAAGCGCACCGGCCCAGGCGATCGTGCGTCGCCAATTGAAACCCGTTTTGTCCGTTTCTGCTGATGACATCAGTGCCAACCAATTACTTAGGGAGCATCATCCCGGGCGGCGGCACGAAACGCCGCTGCCAACCCCAAAACAATATCGCGTGAGCCGCTTGCAAATTACAACAGCGCGGGCGGTGTAGACAAGCTTTTTTCACCGTTCGCAAGCACGTATTTCCCCGCAGCGCCGCATTCGAACACGGTCTTGCAGCATGCCAATTTCCGCAAGGCCGTGCAAGCCGCGGCGCGTCATGCGCCGCGATGCCCGGAAAAAAGTATACTCGCCCGCAACCCCCGCGCAGCCGTTCTCAGCTCTTCTTTTTCTGCTGCGTCGTCATCTTGACGTGACCGCCGATATTGAGGCGCTGGTCGGCCGACTTCTGCGAGTCCGGATAGCCCTTCGCCTTGGTCCACGCCTCGCGCGCATGCGCGACGTCGTCGATCTGGTTGTAGGCGTCGCCGAGCATCAGGTAGGCCTTGCCGGTCTCCTTGAGGCCGCCCTTGGAGATCGCCTGCTGCAGCGCCTGGGTCGCGTCTTTGGCGCGGTCGTTGTTGAGCAGCAGGCTGCCGCGGTAGTAGTCGACTTCGCCGGTCTTCGCCAGCGGCGAGGCCTTGCCGAACGCGTCGATCGCTTTCATGTCGCCGTCCTTCTCCTGCGAGTAGCCGGCGCCGAGTGCACGATAGAGCTGGTACAGGGTGTCGTTGTTGAGGCTCGCCTTGTTCTTGTCGAGCATGGCCTGCGCCTTGTCGAACTGGCGACCGTTGACGTAGACCTTGACCCCCTGCTCGACGAGCTTGGCGTCACCCGGATGCTGGGCCAGCTGCTTCTCGATGATTTCGCCGGCCTTGTCGTACTGGTCCATGCCCGCGTACGAGGCCATCAGGATCTGGTTCCAGTTGTCGTTCGGCTTGTCGGTCAGCGACTGCGCCTTGGTGATCGCGTCGACCGCCTGCTGGTATTTGTCCAGGCGGTAATAGTCGTTGCCCTGCAGCGCGTACGCCTCCGGCTTGCCGCCGTTGGTCGCCTTGAAGTACTCGTCGAGCGTGTTGAGCGAGTCCTGGTACTTCTCGTCCTGCTGCTGCAGGTTGGCGATGTTGAGCAACAGGGTGAATTGCTGGTTGTTCGGCAGCGCATCCGTGTCATAGGCGGCGCGCCAGGCCTTGATCGCGCCGGCGTTGTCCTGCTTGTCGTAGGCAATCTGGCCCTGGCCCTGGGTGGCCAGCGCATGCGCGTACTTGCCAGCCTTGGGATCGTCGATGATCTTCTGCAGCAGCGGCGCGGCCTCGTCGGCCTTGTTGTCGTTCAGCGCGTCGAGAGCCTTCTGCAGGTCTTTCTGCACGCTCGAGGAACTCATGTCGTTCTTCGGATCCTTGCGCGTCGCGTTCGGATACAGCGGCGCTTCCTTCTCTTCCTTCTTCGCGTACGCGTTGCCCGCGACCAGCGCGAAAGCGACAAAGATGCTGAAAAGTATACGTGTATAACTGCGGATGCTCATGGTTCCTCCCTCATGGCCGTTGTGGGCGCCGGCTGAGCCGGCACCGCGTTATCGCTCTGAACATTGTACGCACGAAAACGTTAACGTTTCGCTGGACGATTTGCGCGCGCGGATCACACGTCGAGATTGGCGACTCGCAACGCGTTCTGCTCGATGAAGTCGCGACGCGGATCGACCACGTCGCCCATCAGCGTCGAGAAGATCTGGTCGGCGGCGACCGCATCCTCGATGCTGACCTGGAGCAGACGGCGCGATTCCGGATTGACCGTGGTCTCCCACAACTGCTCCGGATTCATTTCGCCCAGGCCCTTGAAGCGCTGGATCGTGCGGCCCTTCTTCGCCTCGTCGAGCAACCATTGCTGCGCCTGGGCGAAGTTCGCGATCGCCTGCGCGTGATTGCCACGGCGGATCTCGGCGCCGGGCTGAATCAGGCCCGCGAGTTGCTGGGCGAGTTCGCGCAGCGGCTTGAATTCGGCGCCGGCGAAGAACGCGGCGGGCAGAATCTGCGTCGCGGTCAGACCATGGTGACGGCGCTCGATCGTCAACGCAGCCGGATGTTCCGGCGTCGCCGCACGCACCTGGAGACGATAATCCGGACGGCCCAGGCCGCTCGCGTTGACCTTGACAGTGATGGCACGCAGCCAGGTTTCGAGCTTGGCCGCGTCGTTCCAGTCCTCGGCCGCCGGCGGCGCCAGGTCGAGCATGGCGTTGAGCACGCTCGCATCGCAGCGCGAAGCTAGGCGCGCGATCTGGTCCTGCGCGGTCTGGTAGTCGAGCATCAGTTTTTCCAGGCCCGCGCCGGTGATCGGCGGCACACCCGGGGCATAGTGCAGCTCGGCGTTCTCGACCGCATTGCTGACGAGATAGGCGTTGAGCGCGTTGTCGTCCTTGAGATACAACTCGTTCTTGCCCTGCTTGAGCTTGTACAGCGGCGGCAGGCCGATGTAGATGTGGCCGCGCTCGATCAGCACCGGCATCTGCCGGTAGAAGAACGTCAGCAGCAGCGTGCGGATGTGCGAGCCGTCGACATCGGCGTCGGTCATCAGGATGATGCGGTGGTAGCGCAGCTTGTCCGGATTGAACTCTTCCTTGCCGATGCCCGTGCCGAGCGCGGTGATCAGCGTGCCGACCTCGGCCGACGACAGCATCTTGTCGAAGCGCGCCTTCTCCACGTTGAGGATCTTGCCCTTGAGCGGCAGCACCGCCTGGGTCTTGCGGTTGCGCCCCTGCTTGGCCGAGCCGCCGGCCGAGTCACCCTCGACGATGAACAGTTCGCACAGCGCCGGATCCTTCTCCTGACAGTCGGCGAGCTTGCCGGGCAGGCCGGCGATGTCGAGCGCGCCCTTGCGCCGGGTCAGGTCGCGCGCCTTGCGCGCGGCCTCGCGTGCGCGTGCGGCATCGACGATCTTGCCGGCGATGGCGCGGGCTTCGTTCGGATGTTCCTGCAGGAATTCCTCGAACTTCGCGGCGAAGACCGAGTCCACCACCGGACGCACCGCCTCGGTGACCAGTTTTTCCTTGGTCTGCGAGGAAAAGCCGGGGTCCGGCACCTTCACCGAGAGCACCGCGATCATGCCCTCGCGCATGTCGTCGCCGGACAGCGAGACCTTGGCCTGCTTGGCGATGCCGCTCTGCTCGATGTAGCGAGTCAGCGTGCGGGTCAGCGCGGCGCGGAAACCGGTGAGGTGGGTACCGCCGTCCTTCTGCGGAATATTGTTGGTGAAGCAATACATCGTTTCCTGATAAGAATCGCTCCACTGGACGGCACAATCGACGACGATACCGTCAATTTCGCCGGTGATCGACACAACATTGGGGTGCAGCGGCGTTTTCAGCTGAGCCAGATGCTCGACGAAACTGCGAATGCCGCCTTCGTACTGGAAGATGTCGTGCTTGCCATCCGGGCGTTCGTCGATCAATTCGATCTTGACGCCCGAATTGAGGAAGCTCAGTTCGCGCAGACGACGCGCCAAGATGTCGTAGTGGAATTCGATATTGTTGTTGAACGCCGCTACCGACGGCCAGAAACGGACTTCGGTGCCACGCTTATCGGAAGGCTCGAGTCGTTTCAGCGGATATACGGGCTCGCCGTTCCGGTATTCCTGCTGGTGGTGGTAACCGTCGCGCCAGATGTCGAGCAGCAGCTTCTCCGACAGCGCGTTGACGACCGACACACCGACCCCGTGCAGGCCTCCGGAAACCTTGTAGCTGTTGTCGTCGAACTTGCCGCCGGCATGCAGTACGGTCATGACCACTTCAGCAGCGGAAACATCGCGGCCCTGTTTTTCGCTCTCGGTCGCATGTCGGCCCACCGGGATACCGCGGCCATTGTCGGAGACCGACACCGAACCATCCGCGTGGATTTTCACCAACACCGCATCGGCATGGCCTGCCAGTGCTTCGTCGACGGAGTTGTCCACCACCTCGAACACCATGTGGTGCAGACCGGAGCCGTCGTTGACGTTGCCGATGTACATGCCCGGACGTTTGCGCACCGCCTCCAAGCCTTCGAGCACCTTGATGTTGCTGGAATCGTATTGGCCTTTGGGCTGGTCTTCGGACACGTCGGACATCTCGAGCTTTACCTGTATCAAATCGCCGCAGCGAAGCGCCGAATTATAGCACCGCGCGCACCCGGCCTTGTTCCACGTGGAACATGCGCCGGGCAGGAAAGCGGTCCAGCAGGGCCGGTGGAATCTCGGTACCGGTCAACAGGATCTGTGCCCCGCTCCCGATCAGCGCAGCCAAGGCGGCAGCCTGGTGCGCGGCGTCGAGTTCGGAACAAAGATCGTCGAACGCGATGATGGGGTTCTCGTCGCGCACCGATCGGTACAACGATGCCTGGGCCAGGGTGCAGGCGATTGCGCAAAGCTTTTCCTGCCCGCGCGACAGTTGTTCGTGGCCCGGCGCCTTCACAAAAGCCAGGCTCCAGTCGGCCCGATGCAAACCGCGCGTGGTGTGGCCGAGCGCACGGTCGCGCTGCCTCACTTCCTCCAACGCTTCACGCAGTGGCGCGGCGCGATTCCATCCCGGACGAAAACGCAGGCTCGCCCCGTCCAGTTCGGGCAGATAGCCGTCGAGCAACGGGATCAGCTCGCGCTCGAAACGCGCCATATAGATCTCGCGCGCCGCGGCCAAGGGCTCGGCGGCTTGGGAAAGCTCCTCGTCCCAGATCGCCAACTCGTCGTCGCCGGCCTCCTGCTTGAGCAAGGCATTGCGTTGGCGCAACGCGCGCCGATAGCGACGCATTCGCGCAGCAAAATCCTGTTCCACGTGAAACACGCCCCAGTCGAGGAAGCCGCGCCGGCCCTCCGCCGAGCCGGAAATCAAAGCATGACTGCCGGGTTCAAAACACACCACCGCGCAGGCGGCGAACAAATCGGAGAGCTTGGCGGATGCGTCGCCGTCGAGCTTTGCCGTCCAGCGGCCACCCTGGCGCAGCAGGCCAAGCCGGCGTGTCAGCGAGCGGGTTTGTACCTGCGCGAACAAGGCCAACGGTTCCGAACCACGCCGCTGCAGATGCTCGACCTGATGCGTGCGGAAACTGTCGCCATGCGAAAGCAGGTACGCCGCCTCGAGGACGCTGGTCTTGCCTGCCCCGTTTGCGCCGACGAACAGATTGAGTCCTGGAGCCAGATCGAATTGCTCGCGCTCGATGTTGCGCAGATTCTGGATGCGCAGTTCGGTCAGGTGCATGGCGTCGGGTCATTCACCGCAGAAACGGTCATGCGGAGCAAAAAAAAACAAACGCGCGGCATTTCTGCCGCGCGTCGTTCGATGCCCGCTTCCGCGACAAGCGCGGTCAGAGGCGCAACGGCATGATCACATGCCGCGCCTGCTCACTCTCCGGCGCACGCAGCAGGCAGCTCGAATTGCCGTCGCGCAGGCACATCAGCACGTCTTCGCCGCCGAGCGCGTTCAGCGCATCGAGCAGGTAGTTGACGTTGAAGCCCACGCCGAGCTCTGCAACCCCGGTTCGGGCCTCGATTTCCTCGACTGCCTCCTCCTGCTCGGGGTTGTGCGCGATGATGCGCAGCTTGTTCGGGCTGACTTCGAGCTTGACCCCGCGATATTTCTCGTTCGACAGGATCGCCGCGCGCTGCAACGCCCCACGCAACGCCTCACGGCCAACACGCACTTCCTTGTCTGCACCGATCGGCACGACGGCCTCGTAGTCCGGGAAGCGCCCATCGATGAGCTTCGAGGTGAACGTGACGTCACCACGTTTGACGCGCAGGTGAGCGCGACCGAACTCCAGTTCGACCATGCCCTCACCGGTTTCGAACAGGCCTTGCAGTTCGAGCACGCCCTTGCGCGGAATCAGGATCTGGCGGGGCGCAGCGACGCCAGCCTCGAGACTCGTCTCGACGACGGCCAGGCGATGCCCGTCGGTAGCCACGCTGCGCAGCGCGTGTTCGCGCAGATCGATCAGCAGACCATTGAGGTAGTAACGTACGTCCTGCTGCGCCATCGCGAACGCGGTGCGGTCCATCAGGCCCTTGAGCGTCGCCTCGGGCAGGCTCACGCGCTCGACCAGATCGATATTCTCGATCACCGGGAATTCGCTCGCCGGCAACGTTGCGAGCGTGAAGCGACTGCGTCCGGACTTGACCTCGACGCGGTCGCCATTGAGTTTGAATTCAATCTTGCTGCCGTCCGGCAGCGCGCGGCAGATGTCGAACAGCTTGCGCGCCGGAATCGTGATCTCGCCCGCCTCGATCTGGTCGGCCTGGGCAATGGCCGTCATTTCGACTTCGAGATCCGTGCCGGTGAAACTCACCTGCTGCGCAGTCGCGACGACCAGAAGATTGGCCAGCACCGGCAGCGTCTGCCGCCGCTCGACCACGCCGACGACTTGCTGCAGGGGCTTGAGTAACACTTCGCGTTGAATGGAAAACCGCATAAGTCGTCAGTCCTTCGGAGTCACTGCTGCTGGGCTGTTGGTAAAACTTGAAAATCTAGTAGCGGTAGGGCCTGTGCATATCGCAAAAATTCTAAAAAAATCATCAAAATCAATAGCTTGAAGTGAATGTAACACCGGGATATCTGTCCGCTCCCGTTGTTGTTTTTCTGTGGATAAGTGCGGCGTCGAGAGTCCGGCACAAACTATCCACAGGATATCCTATTCCGTCAGCACACGAAGCAGTTTTTCCCAGTCCTGGCGCAATTTCCCATCGGTGGTACGCAGGCCGTGAATCGTGCGGCAGGCGTGCATCACGGTCGTGTGATCGCGTCCGCCGAACGCACGTCCGATCTCCGGCAGGCTGTGTTCGGTCAACTCCTTGGCCAAGGCCATCGCGAGCTGGCGCGGTCGCGCCAGCGAACGGCTGCGATTCATCGAGAGCAGATCGGACAGGCGCAACTGGTAGTAGTCGGCGACGGTCTTCTGGATGTTCGAGATCGTGATCGCCTGCGCATGCACGGTCAGCAGGTCGCGCAGGGTTTCCAGCGCGAATTCGCTGTCGATCTTCGCGCCGAGAAAATTCGCGCGCGCGACGAGGGTGTTCAGAGCGCCTTCGAGATCGCGCACGTTCGAACGCATGCGCTTGGCCATCAACTGCGCAACCTCGTTGGGCAGGTCGATGCCCTTCGCCTGCGCCTTCGCCAGCACGATCGCCGCGCGCGTTTCGAAATCGGGCGGCTCGATCGCGACGCTCAAGCCCCAACCCAGGCGCGACTTCAACCGCGGCTCGAGGTTGTCCACCTCTTTCGGATAGCGGTCGCAAGTCATGATGAGCTGCTGCTTGCCTTCGAACAGCGCGTTGAACGTATGGAAGAACTCTTCCTGCGATGCGTCCTTGCCGGCGAAAAACTGGATATCGTCGATCAGCAGCGCGTCGACTTCACGCAGACGGCGCTTGAAATCATCCATGCTCTTGGTGCGCAAGCCCTGGATCATCTCGTTGACGAACTGCTCCGAGCGCAGATACATGATCTTGGTCGTCGGCTTGAGCGAGCGCATCAGATTGCCCGCGGCGTGCATCAGGTGCGTCTTGCCCAGGCCGGTGCCGCCATAGAGCAACAGCGGGTTGTAGGCGCGGCCCGGATTGTTCGCGACCTGCATTGCCGCGGCCTTGCCGAGCTGGTTGGACTTGCCTTCGACGAACAGTTCGAAGGTGTAGTGCGGGTCGAGATTCGCTTCGGACGGTTCCTGTTCCTGACGTCTGGTGGTCTTCGCCGACGCGCCATTCGGCGCAGGCTTGCGCGGACCTGCCGTCGCCCGGCTCAGCGTACCGACATCGAGGCGCAGCGCGACCGGCGCGCCGTTCAGGTACTGCAGCACCGCCTCGATGCGCGGCTGGAAACGCTCGCGAACCACATCGAGCGTGTACGCGTTCGGCGCGAGCACGCGCAGGCCCTCGGCATCCTCGGTCGCCTGCAGCGGGGCAAGCCACGTATGCAAGTCTTCGACGCTGAATTCGCCCTCGAGGCGTTCCAGGCAGCGGCGCCACAGATCAGTCATGCTTCGGAATTTCCACGGATGGCGCCCAGGCGGATTTCGCCCGAACGGCGTGGCAGTCTACGCCGGCATGCCGTCCCGCGCCAAGCGCGCGCGACTTGACCGGAGTGGAATCCAAAGGTTAGAATCCCGCTTCTTTGTCCCTACAGTTTAGACAACGCCATGGCCACCAAGCGCACGTTCCAGCCCGGCAATCTCAAGCACGCCCGCACCCACGGGTTCCGTGCGCGCATGAAGACGCGCGGCGGTCGCGCCGTACTCAATGCGCGTCGCGCCAAGGGTCGCAAGCGCCTGATCCCGTAGTCGCGATTCGCCCTGCGCGAATCCGGCTTCATCCCGTGCGATGAGCGATTCATCGCCCAGCCTTGCCTATCCGCGCGCCGCACGTCTGCTGCGGCCCGCCGACTTCAGCGCGCTGCGCCGTTCCGGCAAGCGCATCTCCCTCAGGCACTTTCAGTGCGAATACCGGCCGAACGCAGGCGCGAGTGCGCGCCTCGGCATGGCCGTGTCGCGCCGCGTCTCCAAGCTGGCGGTCGTGCGCAACCGCATCCGTCGACAGATCCGCGAGAGCTTCCGCCTGCAACGTCCGCGTTTGCCGTCCTGCGACGTGCTCGTGATCGCGCGCGGCTCGACGGCGCAACTCGACAACGCCGTCCTGCGTGCCGAACTCGAACAGCTCTGGCGCAAGCTGATCGCGCAAATCGGTGACGCACCGGAGCCTGCTGTCACGGCGCAATTGTTGAACGCCGCCGAGGCTCCCGGCACAATGCGCGACCGCGCTCGATCCCGAGTTTCTTGAACCCCCGCGCTCGCGCCCCCACCGCTTGAACGCGCGTCCCCCTTTGTCCGAGTCGTCCATGTCCAGCACCCGTTCGTTCCTGCTGCTCGCCCTCCTCGCCGTCGGCTACATGCTTTATAGCGCCTGGGAGCAGGACTACGGTCCGAAACCCGCCGTGTCGACCGAAGCCAGCACGGCCGCGGGCGGCAGCGCGAATCCCGCTGCGTCGTCGAGCAGCAAGGACGTGCCGTCCGCCGCCAGCGCAGCGAACGCACCGTCTGCACCGGGCGCCGCCGATGCCGGCAAGGAACCCTCCGCGCAGACGATCACCGTCGCGACCGACGTGCTGCGCGTCGAGATCAGCACGCTCGGCGGCAGCCTCGTGCGCGCCGACCTGCTCGCCTACCCGATCGATCCCAAGGACAAGACCAAGCCGGTACGCCTGCTCGACGACGGCCCCGCGCACTACTTCGTCGCCCAGACCGGCCTCGTCAGCGGCAGCGGCGCGGCGCCGAGCCACAAGGCGTCGTTCAACGCCGAGAAGACGAGCTACGAACTGGCACCGGGAAGCGACAAGATCGAGGTGCCGCTGACCTGGACCGATGCTTCGGGCATCAGCGTGCGCAAGGTCTACGTGTTCAGCCGCGGCAGCTATCTGATCGAAACGCGCGAAGAAGTGGCGAACGCCGGCACAGCAGCGTGGACCGGCAATGAATACCGTCAGCTGCAGCGCACCGCGCCGCCCGCGCAGAGCGGCGGACTGTTCGCCGTATACAACCCGGAAGCCTACGCCTTCGTCGGCGCTGCCTGGTACGCGCAGGGCAAGTTCAACAAGCTCGCGTTCGCCAAGTTCGCCGAGTCGACGCTGAGCAAGACGGAAGTCGCCGGCGGTTGGGTCGCGATGCTTCAGCACTACTTCTTCGCCGCCTTCATCCCGGCCGCGGGCGAGGTCGACCAGTATTCGACCGGCACCGCCGACGGCCGCTATCTGATCTATGCGATGTCGCCTGCGCAAACGGTCGCGCCGAACGCGACCGGCACCTTTGCCACGCGCCTCTACGTCGGCCCGAAACTGCAGAGCGACCTCGCCAGCGTCGCACCCGGCCTCGAGTTGACCGCCGACTACGGCATCCTCACCTTCATCGCCCAGCCGATGCACTGGGTCCTCGTCCAGCTGCACAAGTTCACCGGCAACTGGGGCGTCGCGATCATCCTGCTCGTGCTGCTGCTCAAGCTCGCGCTGTACAAGCCGTCCGAGGCGCAGTACCGCTCGATGGCGAAGATGAAGCAGTTCCAGCCGCGCCTGGAAGCGCTGAAGGAACGCTACGGCGACGACAAGCAGAAGCTCAACGCGGCGATGATGGAGCTGTACAAGAAGGAGAAGATCAACCCGCTCGGCGGTTGCCTGCCGATCCTGATCCAGATGCCGATCTTCTTCGCCCTGCTCTGGGTGCTGCAGGAAAGCGTCGAGCTGCGCCAGGCGCCGTTCTTCGGCTGGATCCAGAACCTGTCCGCGCCCGACCCGCTGTTCATCCTGCCGATCCTCAACGGCGTCGCCATGCTCGCCACGCAGTGGCTGTCGCCGGCCTCGCCCGGCATGGACCCGATGCAGCAGCGCATGATGAAGTTCATGCCGGTGATCTTCGCCGTGATGTTCGCGTTCGCGCCGGCCGGCCTGACGCTGTACTGGACCATGAACGGCTGGCTGTCGCTGCTGCAGCAGTGGGTCATCACCAAGCGCGTCGGCGCGGCAGCGGCGACGCCCGCGAAGGCCTGACGTGGCGCGCGGTCGCGCGCCAGCAGCGGGCACTGACACGATCGCTGCGGTCGCCACGGCCGTCGGCGCCGGCGGCGTCGGCATCGTGCGCATCAGCGGCCCGCGCAGCCGCGAGATCGCGCGGGCACTGGTCGGGAAAAATCCACAAGCGCGCAAAGTACACTTTGCAACAATTCGCGATGCCGACGGCGAGGTGCTCGATCGCGGCCTCGCCCTGTATTTCGCCGCGCCGCACTCCTACACCGGCGAAGACGTGCTCGAACTGCAGGCGCACGGCAGCCCGGTCGTTCTCGACCTGATCCTGCGCCGCGCGCTCGCGCTCGGCGCGCGCCTGGCGCGGCCCGGCGAATTCTCCGAACGCGCCTATCTCAACGGCAAGCTCGACCTCGCCCAGGCCGAGGCGGTCGCCGATCTGATCGCGAGCGGCTCGGAATCCGCCGCGCGTGCGGCGATGCGCAGCCTCGAAGGCGATTTCTCGCGCGCGGTGCAGGCGTTGTTCGAGGCCCTCGTGCGCCTGCGCGCGTGGCTCGAGGCCGCACTCGATTTTCCCGAAGAAGAAATCGATTTCCTGAGCGCACCACAATTGCGCGAGCAACTTGCCGACGTGCAGGGCGGAACCGCGGACCTCCTGCGCGCCGCGCGCCGCGGCGTCGTGCTGCGCGACGGCCTGCACGTGGTCATCGTCGGCCGGCCCAATGCGGGCAAGTCGAGCCTGCTCAACGCGCTCGCGCAGAGCGAACGCGCGATCGTCACGGCTATCGCCGGCACCACGCGCGACGTGCTGCGCGAATCGGTCAACCTCGACGGCATTGGCCTGACCCTGGTCGACACCGCCGGCCTGCGCGAATCGCACGACGTCGTCGAAGCCGAAGGCATCCGCCGCGCTCGCGCCGAACTCGCCCGCGCCGACGTCGCGATCCTCGTCAGCGACGACGAGCATGCCGATATCGACCGTGAACTGCTGAACGAATGCAGTGCCGACGCCGCGCGCGTGATCGTGCACAACAAGATCGATCTGCTCGGCGGGTCGCCGGAGCGGCGGGCGGATGCTCGCGGCGAAACGCGAATCGCGCTGTCGGCGCACACCGGCGCGGGCCTCGATCTGCTGCGCGCGGAACTCGCGCGTCTCGCCGGCCGCGGCGATGGCGCGCAGGGCGCCTTCAGCGCGCGCCGCCGCCATGTCGATGCGCTGGCACGCGTCGCCGAACACCTGCAGCGTGCCGAAGCCCATCTGCAGCTGACGCGCGCCGGCGAGCTCGCCGCCGAGGAACTGCGCGAGGCCCAACACGCGCTCGGCGAAATCACCGGCGAGTATTCGAGCGACGACCTGCTCGGCGCGATCTTCTCGACGTTCTGCATCGGAAAGTAGTTTCTGTTCCAATGCGATCTAATGGTGGGCAGACTTCGACGCGCAGATCGAGGAAGGCCGCAAGGTCGGTTTGGCACGACATATCAGGCGGCGTAAGGTCGAGACGTTGCCGGATCCGGTTTCAATCCACTCCGTCAAAGTGGCCATCGGGCACCCCGACAGTCGCCGCGCCCCAAGCAGACAGCACGGCGACGCAGCGACCCTGGCGCGCCAATTCGGCGAAACGCGCTTCGCTATCGACCAGATGCACGCGCTCCGAGCAGCGCGTGCAGTAGCGCAGATCGGAGCGTCCAACGACGGGCTCGAGGTGCTCCCAACGCTGATTGCAGCGATACGCGAACTTGCAGTTGCGGATGTCAATGCCGGTCATGCCGCCACCTCATCCTGCGCGCGTGCCGGATCGTCGTAACGCACCGGCAGTTCCCCTTGCTGAGAGCCGGCCGCCACTCGAAGCGTGATTTTGCGGCGGACCTCCTTGATAGTCTTCAACAGCGACTCTTGGCCGAGCTTGTTGGCGGCGCCCTCAAGCCAGGCCAGCGAAAATTCCTCCAGCGCTTTGAGGTTCAACTGGCCATCGAGCGCGTCCTGCCAGTGAACACGTGCCGCATCGCGATCGCCGAGTTTGTCGAGGATGTCGCCGTGCAAGACGCGGTAGGCGCGTTCCCCGCCATCTTTATCGATCGCGGCGCGGATCTGCCGGAGCGCTTCGTCGTACTGCCCGTTGCGGTGATGCAGCAGGGCGAGGTTGAACTTCGCCGTCGACCAGTTGCCGGCGCGCTCGTAACTGTCGCGCGCACCGTCGCGGTCGCCGATGCGCTGGCGCCAGATGCCGCGCAGGTTGAGCCGGTAGTCGTTCTCGCCCAGTTCCTGCAGCGCGAGGCTGAGGTAGTACAGCGCCTTCTGGTATTCGCCGAGGCTGGCGCAGTCCCACGCGTGCTGCTCGTATTCGTCGCCGAGCCGCGCGCGTGGAATCTCATCGCGGCGCAGGCGCTCTTCGCGCTCCAGCGCGCGGCAGCGTGCGAGTTGCGACAGGTCGCGGTGCATCAGCGGCGCGTCGAAGCGTTTGACGAAGTTCTCGGTGCGCGCATCGTCCGGGCGTGCAAGGTGCAGTTCGATGCACTGGTTTTCGTCCATGCTCCAGGTCAGCTCCAGCCGTTCGTCGGCGCGTACCGGCGGCGGCAGATGCCATAACGAGCGACCGACGAGACGCTTGCCGTCGGTGAGCACTTCGACGGCGATGTCGACGCCCCTGGCGTGCCTGGCATGGGGCGGGCGCAACAGGATCGGCTCCACAGCCGAGCTCGGCACTGCGTCGCCGGCGCGACACATCTCCGCTTCGCCATCGGCGAGCTTGAGCGAGACGGCGCTGCTGCACACCGGTGCGACGATCGGCTGACCGAGCACTTGCAGGCTCAACGCCTGCAGGGCCGCACCGCGTGCGACCGCGGCCTGCAGGTCGTCCGGCGTGCCGAGCAGGGCGTGGTCGGCCTTGGGCAGGAATTTCCTCAGCGCTTTTTGCACCGGCGCGAGCAGGCTGCTCGAACCACACAGCAATACGCCATGCAGGTCTTCGCGCTCGAGCCTGGCGCGCGTCAGCGCCTGCAGGATCGGCGCGAAGATCGAGTTGCGCAGCACGAATTCATCGCCCGCCTCGGGCACCGGTTCCGGATCGAGGAAGGGTACGAGGAGCTTGTCGAATGCGGCCACGTCGAGCGACGGCCGTACGAAGGCGAGGCGCCTGCCTTCGCAGGTCACGTTCAGGTCGACAGCGGCGACGGACAGCTCAGGCGCCGGCGTGGTGTTCGCGCCGAAGTAGTCCGCGAGGCGCGCGCTCAGCGCGAGCTTGAGGCGCTCGGCGACGTCGAGCAATTGGCCTTCGAGCTCGTTCGTCCTCGTATCCCACGTCACGTCGAAATCCTTGAGGCCGTGCTGCTTGAGCAGTTGCGGAATCAGCACGTCATGGACGATGGCGCGGTCGATGTCGCCGCCGCCGAGGCGGTGGTAGCGGCTGGTGCCGACGAGGCGCGCGCCGAGCGTGCCGCCGCGCACCGAGTCGATGCGGAAGATGGCGACATCGCAGGTGCCGCCGCCGAAGTCGAACACGAGCACGTTGGCGCCTTCGCGCAGCAGCGCATCGGCGCGCGCCGGTTCGCGGAACTTGAGGTCGACGAAGGCGGCGTAGGGTTCGTCCAGCAGACGCACCTTGCCGCTGCGCGCGCGCAGGCGACAGCCGCGCTCGGCGGCGGAGATGGTCGCCTCGCGCTGCGCGGCATGGAATGACGCGGGCACGGTGACGACCAGCGGCGGCGGCACCGCTTGCGGCAGGCGCGCCTCCTCGCGCAGGTGGCCGATCAGTGCGGCGGCGACCTCGCCGGCGTTGCCGAGCCCGGCCGGCGCGTCCCTGTAGGTGTAGCGCAGGCCGATCAGGTTCTTCGCCTCGTAGAACCAGTCGCGGTTGGCGCACAAGCCTGGGGCGTTGCGCTGCGCGAGCGCCGCCGCGCCGAACAGGCGGCGGTCACCGGCCTGCGCGACGGCGGAAGGCACGGCGACGTTGCGTGTGCCGTCGGGCCGCTCGAACTCGACGCACTGGCAGTCGAGTGTGTTGGCCTCGGGATCGTATCTGGCCACGGCGAGGCAGCTTTTCGTCGTGCCGAGGTCGATGCCGATGGCGCTGGCGGGTTGCCCGGCGGCGTGCAGGCGGTTGAGCAGGCGCAACTTGAGGCTAGAGATCGTCATGCGGGTCTCCGTGTGTTGGGGTTTCGTCGCGTCGACCGGGATTGTCGATGGCGACCATCTCAGGAATTGCGACCCGGAGGTTCTCGTGCTTCGTCGAGCAGGATCGACAGGCAGCGATACTGCCGGGGTTGGCTGTCTGCTTTGGACGCCGGCATGGAGACTTCACCGATGCCCGAGCGGCCTCGAGGAAGCTCGTCTGGTTGCGCGCGGGCGCAGCGCGCGTACTCCCGCGCCAACGCTTCGGCGAATTTCCACCACACGCGGTCCATGTGGCGGTTGCAGATGCCGCGCACGTCGTGCACGGCCCAACCCTTGTCGCCCCGGTACAGGCCGATGGTGGCGCGCTCCTCGCGCCCACCGCGCGGCATGCAAGCGCTGAAATAGCGCGCGTCGCCGCTGCGGCAATCGTTGGCGAACTTGTGCACGCAGTGGTGCAGCAGCGCGCTTTCGTCATGCAGCATCAACGGCGATAGCAGGGCTGTCGCAGTGACCTGCCCTTCGTGCCAGGTTTCGATCGCGCTGTCCCAGCCGGGGCCGCTGATGGCGGCGCGCCGGCGCTCGCGGAACGCACGTGCGTGCGACAGCCAACAGGCCCAGCTTTTGCGTTCGAGTGGCAGGAACCTGAGCGGCTCGGCGACAATCCAGTCGATCACCAGGCCGAACTCGTTGCGCAGAAAGGCATCGAGTGGGTATCGTGTGCTTGCCCGTTCGGCGGCGCGGTGCAGCACGTCGAAGAATCGCTCCGGCAAGGCTTTTGCCATGCGCAGGAAGAAATCCGGCAATTGCGTGTCCACCCACTGCTCGAACAGCGGCTTGCACAACCGCCACGGCAGCGGACGCGCGCCGTTGGGTCGCTGCGCCAGCTTGAGCGCAAGCACGAGCGCATCAAAGGCGAGGTAAGACTCCCAGCGGCGCACCACGGCACGGAACGGGCGCTCGCCTTGCTGAGCCAGCAAGCGGAAGGCCGAGCCCTTGATACCCTGCTTGCGCAGCCAGAGCTTGAAGGCTTGTACGGGATCCTTGCCGTCTTCCATGCCGCAGCGGATCAAGTAACTTGTGACCGGCGCGAGCAACTTCGGTGTCTGCAGGCGGATGCGCTCGAGCACGTCGTAGTGCCGCCAGATGAAAGTCAGGCGATCCTGGAGGATGGGATCGCGACCGAGGCTCGCCGCGCGAGCCAGGTCAACCAGCCTCTCATCGAGCGCCAGCGCGGCACGGATCTGATGGCGCAGCGCTCGCGTGTGGATTCCCCGCAAGCGCCTTGCCGGGCCGGCACTACGCCACGAGCGTTTCCAGACGTGGTGGAAAAGCTCGTCGAACATCGCGTCGCAAACCGACGGCAGGAAATCGCGGACGAACGCCTGCAGCCAGGCCCGCGCCGATGCGTGCAGGCCCTGCCACGCGACCTTGCGCCATGCCGGCTTGTAGAGCGGCGTGACGAAGGCGATCCTCAGTGTTTTCTTGTCCGAGTCGAAGCGCTGCCATTCGCCATTCCGATCGATGTTCTCCGCCCACGCCTTGCGCTCGGCACGATCGTAGGCGTAGACGAACGCGCCAAGCACGGTCACGCGCCGCACGATGCCGTCGTCGCTGACCCGGACAGGATCGCCAATCACTTCGTCCAGGCGAGTGGTCAGGAAATTGCCCATGCCTGCCGCGATAGCGGCGACGGCGCGGCGCGACAGTGGCGTGTCCCAGTACGCCTGTGGCGCGTCGGCGACCAACAGGCGGCGCAGCCAGCGGATGTATCGTGCCGGCGAGGCACCTTGCGCGATCGCGCCGGTCGAGTGTTCGTGTCGCAATACCGCACAGCGCATCGCTTCCCCCTGTCGTCGGCGAGATACGGACTCGGCTTGCGTCAGCGTGCGATGACGCGATCTCAAGGCTTGCGACGACACCATCGCACACTGCCGCAGCGGCGGCCGCCGATTCCCGATCAACGACTGGAGATGACGATGCGCAGAGAGGAATGGCAATTCGAATACCTGGCTGGCAAGCTCGCGGAAGCGGCGGCGGCGAAGCTGGAATACCACCAGGCACGGATCGACTGGTGGAAGGCCAAGCGCACGGAAATCGTCGACGAAATCCGCACGCAGGGCCTGGATTTCGAGGAGAAGCTCGTGATGAATGCCGGTGTCAGCCCGAAGGGGCGTGACTGGAACAACGCGGCTACCGTGAGCATCCGCGACGACCTGCGCGACGGCCTCGAAGAATCGCAGCGCAAGCTCGCGGCGCACACCAATCTCTTGCGCGACTACTCCGGTTGGCATCAAGCGTTGAGCGCGAACGTGGACGTGCCGCTGCGCCTGGATATCAACGACTGGCTGTTCTTCTTCGGCAAACCGTAAGCATGGTTGCCGTTTACTACCGCGATGCAATGGTGGCGGACGCGCAGTCATTCTCGCCGAGCGCGGGCAAGCCGCGTTTGGCAGTCGACTCGTGGCGAAGCCGCTTTTCGTCGATCGAGATACGCGAGCCGGAGCCGGCGACGGTGGAGCAGCTCTGTCTCGCGCATGATCGTGCCTATGTGCGTGGCGTACTTGATGGCGTGATCGAAAACGGCTTCGGCAACCGCCTGGCCGTCGTGGCCGCCACATTGCCATACACCAACGGCGCGATGCTGGCGGCGGCACGCGCGGCGTTGCTCGACGGTGTCGCGGTTGCGCCGGTGTCGGGCTTCCATCATGCCTGCTACGAGTGCGGCGGCGGTTATTGCACCTTCAACGGCTTGATCGTTGCCGCGCGCGTGCTGCGCGAGGCCGGCGCCGTGCGCCGCGTCGGCATTCTCGATTTCGACGAGCACTACGGAAACGGCACGGTCGACATCATCAAGCGCCTGAAACTGGATTTCATCGAGCACTACAGCGCGGGCGGCGAATGGCTGGACGATCCCGACAAAGCACCGGAGTTCCTCGCGCAGATTCCACACATCATGCAGCGCTTCGTCGGCTGTGATGTGCTGCTTTATCAAGCCGGCGCCGATCCGCATATCGATGATCCACTCGGCGGCTGGTTGACGACCGAGCAACTGCGCGAGCGCGACCGGCTCGTTTTCACACACAGTAAGGCTATGCGCTTGCCCGTCGCTTGGAACCTGGCTGGTGGCTACCAAACCCCGCTGCGCAAGGTGCTCGACATCCACGACAACACCATGCGCGAGTGCCTCGCCGTATATGTCGCCTGATGAAGAATCATGCGAATACAAATGAGCGATTTGCAGAAAATTCAAATAGACGTCTAGACGTCCATTTGATATAGTCGCTCGGCAGAAGAACTTGCAGACAGATCAGGGTGGGAAATGAGCAACGGGAAGAGCGCGCCATCGCCGTCACAATCGATACAAACCGATCTGGATCAAAACCTTGAACCAGCCAGTAGCATTCAAGACATCCTCGCCGAGTTCCGCGAGGACGCTGAAGTCTCAAACATGTCGATCAAGCCAATTGGTTACGCGGGTTCCTTCCCTTCGGCATCGACGTCCTGCGTTACCATCGTCTCTGCCTGGCCCACAGGCGCGACGAGACAATGGTTCATGCACGAGCAACGTGGAAATCCTTCCTGCGTAAAAAACCACCGTCACAAACGGTTTCGTCACACACTGACCATTGTCGTTGCCGCCTTCGGTCTGTTGAACCTTGCCGCCGCCGCGCCGGCTTCGAGCGACGCGCGCCCGCGCGCCCGCGATGCCGGCATCGGCATCGTCATCGGCACGCTGCCGCCGGGGCCGAACAACGCGATCACCGATGTGGCCGGCGTCGGCGTCGGCCACGCGACGCTGATCGAAGGTACGCGCATTCATACCGGCGTCACCGCGATCGTGCCGCATGCGGGCAATCTGTTCCGGCAGCGCGTGCCGGCGGCGATCGTCGTCGGCAACGGCTTCGGCAAGCTCGTCGGCGTCACCCAGGTGCAGGAACTCGGCGAACTGGAAACGCCGATCCTGCTCACCGGCACGCTCGGGGTGTGGAAAGTCGCCGATGCGCTGGTCGATCATCTGCTGCGCCAGCCGGGCATGGACAAGGTGTATTCGATCAACCCGGTTGTCGGCGAAACCAACGACGGCTATCTGAGCGACATCCGCGCGCGGCCGTTGACGCCGGCGCTCGTCAAACAGGCGTTGACGCGGCTGTCGCATGGCGCGGTCGAGGAAGGCGACGTCGGCGCGGGTGCCGGCACGGTCGCGTTCGGCTGGAAGGGCGGCATCGGCACCAGCTCGCGCGTGCTCGCGGCAACGGACGGCGGTTACACGGTCGGCGCGCTCGTGCAGAGCAATTTCGGCGGCCAGCTGACGATCGCCGGCGTGCCGGTGTGGAAGCAACTGCCCGATCCGGTGGAATACGCGCGCGCCGCGGCTGCGCCGCCGGCGAAAGGCGACGGCAGCATCATGATCGTCGTCGCCACCGATGCGCCGCTCGACGCGGCCGCGTTGCAGCGCCTCGCGCGCCGCGCGCTGGTCGGCCTCGCGCGCACCGGCTCGGTGATGTCGAACGGCTCGGGCGACTACGTCATCGCGTTTTCCACGGCGAAGGACAACCTGCGTTCGCCCGATGCGGCGACGCAGCCCGCGCGCAGCGTTGCCGCGGAGCACATGACCCCGCTGTTCCAGGCCGTGGCCGAGGCGACCGAGGAAGCGATCCTCAATTCGCTGTTCCGTGCGCATACCGTGCACGGGTTTCGCGGCACCGCCGCGGCGCTGCCGCTCGATCGCGTGCTCGATGCGTTGCGGCGAGAGAATATGCTGGCGCAAGCCGAGCAACGCCTCGCCGACTGGCCGGATCTGTCGCACTACCGTGCCGACAACGCGCGGCTGGCGGCGCCGGCAGCGAACGAAAATCGCGTGGTGTTTTTCGGCGACTCGATCACCGCTTCCTGGGGGCACGATGCCGGCGAGTTCTTCCCGGGCAAGCCCTACGTCAACCGCGGCATCAGTGGCCAGACCACGCCGCAGATGCTCGTGCGTTTCGCGCAGGACGTGGTCGCGCTGAAGCCGCGCGTCGTCGTCGTGCTCGCCGGCACCAACGACATCGCCGGCAACACCGGGCCGGCGACGCCGCGGATGATCGAGGACAATCTGGCGGCGATGGCGGCGATCGCGCGCGACAACGGCATCAAGGTCGTGTTCGCTTCGATTCTGCCGACGACTGGCTATCCGTGGCGCACGAGCGTGCGTCCGGTGGCAGCGATCCGCGAAGTGAATACATGGTTGAAAGCGTATTGCACCCGCGAGAAACTCGTTTACCTGGACTACTACAGCGCGATGGTCAACAAGGACGATGGCCTGCGCGCGGATCTCGGTGACGACGGCGTGCATCCGAATGCCGCCGGCTACGCGGTGATGGCGCCGCTCGCGCAGAAGGCCATCGAGCAGGCCTTGGCGCAACCTTGAATGATCGAAGCACAGCCATGAGCGATCTGCGAGTCACCCGCCGCAAGTTGCTCGCGGGCAGTGCGTGGGCTGCGGGCGGCCTCGCGCTGTCGCGCACCGTTCGCGGCGTGAGTGACACGGCGAATTTCGCTGCGCCGCTGGCTGAACTCGATTACGGGCAAGTGCAGCTCGGCGAAGGTCCGCTCGAAAAGCAGGCGCGCGAAAATCATCGCGTGCTGCTCGACTTCGACGAGGACGCCCTGCTCTATCCGTTCCGCAAGCGCGCGGGCCAGCCGGCGCCGGGCCGCGACCTCGGCGGCTGGTACGGCAGCGACGACTTCTGCCCCGGCGCGCATTTCGGCCAGTGGCTCGGCGGACTCGCGCGCTATTACGCGATCACGGGCGACGAGCCCACGCGTGCCAAGGTCGGCCGCCTCGTGCGCGGTTTCGCCGCGACGATCGAGCCCGAGGGACGCTTCTATCGCCATTATCGTTTCCCGGCCTACACCTACGACAAGCTGACGCAAGGTTTGGTCGAAGCCAGACGCTGGGCGAACGACGGCGACGCGCTCGCGACGCTGCGCCGCGCGACCCGCGTCGCGCTGCCGTACCTGCCGCCGCGCGCGCTGCCGCGCAACGAGCACGCCCGCGATGGCGAGGATTTCAGCGAGCATGCCTGGGACGAGAGCTACACGCTTCCGGAGAACCAGTTTCTCGCCTGGCGGGCGAGCGGCGATGCGCAGCACCGCGAACTGGCGCGGCGCTTTCTCTACGACGAGTTCTTCTTCGCCCTGGCGCGCGGCGAAAACGCCTTGCCCGGCAAGCACGCCTACAGCCACGTCAACGCGCTCAGTTCGGCGGCGCGCGCCTATCTCGCGCTCGGCGATCGCCGCTATTTCGAAGCGGCGCGGCAAGGTCTCGAGATGGTCCACGCGCAAAGCTTCGCGACCGGCGGCTGGGGTCCGGACGAACACTTCGTCGAACCCGGCAGCGGCAAGCTCGGCGCGAGCCTCGCCGCCGAGCACAAGAGTTTCGAGACGCCCTGCGGCGCTTACGCGCACTTCAAGCTGACCCGCTACCTGCTGCGCATCACGCGCGATGCGCGCTACGGCGACAGCATGGAGCGCGTGCTCTACAACACCGTGCTCGGCGCCAGGCTGATCCAGGGCGATGGCCGCGCGTTCTACTATTCGGACTACACGCGCCGCGCGCGCAAGGAATTCTTCGCGTCCCACTGGCCATGCTGCTCCGGCACGTTGCCGCTGGCGGCGGCCGACTACCGCATCTGCACGGGCTTCGCCGATGCGCAGGGCATCTACGTCAACCTCTACGTGCCGGCACGGATCCGCTGGCGGCAGAATGGCACGGCGTGCGCATTGGCGATCGCGACCGGCTATCCGCATGCGGGCGACATCGCGCTGACGTTGAACCTGACTAGCGCGCAGATCTTCGCCGTGAACCTGCGCATTCCGGCCTGGGCCGAGGGCGCGCACGTCGCGGTCAACGGCAGGCGCGTCGACTACGCCATTGAGCCGGGCACATTCGCCGCGTTGCGCCGCACATGGCGCGACGGCGACCGCATCGAACTCGCCCTGCCGTTGCGCCTGCGCCTGCAGCCGGTCGACGTCGAGCATCCGAACCTCGTCGCGCTGTCGAGCGGGCCGCTCGTGCTGATGCGCGTGGGCGATGACGGCGCGGCTCCCGCGTTGCCGCGCGGCGCGTTGCTGTCGGCGCAACGCCACGGCGACTCCGCGCGCGACTGGCGCGTGACGGATGGCGCACGCGCCGTCACCTTGCGCGCGTTTGCCGACATTGCCGACGAAACCTATTCCGCCTATCAGGACGTGACCCCGACATGATCGAACTGTTCTACTGGCCGACGCCGAACGGGCGCAAGATTCCGCTGTTTCTCGAGGAAGCTGGCGTCGATTACCAAATCACGCATGTCGATATCGGCAGGGGCGACCAGTTCAAGCCCGAATTCCTCGCGATTTCGCCGAACGGCCGCATGCCGGCGATCATCGACCGCGCGCCGGCCGACGGCGGCGCCGCCATCAGCGTGTTCGAGTCGGGCGCGATCCTGCAGTATCTCGCCGAGAAGACCGGCGGATTCCTGCCGGCGGACGTTCGCGGCCGCACCGAGTGCCTGCAGTGGCTGTTCTGGCAGATGGCCGGCCTCGGCCCGATGACGGGCCAGTACGGCCATTTCCACGTCTACGCGCCCGAACCGATTGCGTATGCGCGGGAGCGCTATGCGCGCGAGGTCGGCCGCCTGCTCCGCGTGCTCGATCGGCGCCTTGCCGGGCGCGAGTATATTTGTGGAAAAGAGTACACGATCGCCGACATGGCCTGCTGGCCGTGGATCGACGCCTACGACCAGGCGCCGTTCGACCTTGCGCCTTACGCCGACGTGCGGCGCTGGCGCGCGGCGATCGCGGCGCGGCCGGCGACCGCGCGTGCCGAGGCGTTGCGCGATTTCCGTGCAGCCGCCGCGCCGATGAGCGACGAGGAACGCCGGATTCTGTTCGGGCAAGGCAAGTAATCAACAACGATCTGTTCGACAAAAAAACTTTGTGCCTGGGGAGACGACGATGCGGGCCTGGATTCTGGGAGTGGCGATGACGGTTGCAATGAATGGCGTGCAGGCGGAACGGCTGACGATCGAACGCATCTTCGACGGCGCGAGCCTGTCCGGGCCTGCACCGGTCAAGCTCAAGGCCTCGCCCGACGGCACGCGCGTCACTTTCCTGCGCGCCCGGCAGGACGACCAGAACGCCTACGATCTGTGGGAATACAACGTCAATTCGAACCAGACGCATCTGCTCGTCGACTCGCGGCTGCTCGAGCCTGCGACCGAAGAACTTTCCGATGCGGAAAAGGCGCGGCGCGAACGCGCGCGCATCGCCGGCCGCCGCGGCATCGTCGACTACCAGTGGTCGCCGGATGGGAAAAAGCTGCTTTTTCCACTAGGCGGAAAACTATACTTGTACGATCTCGCCACGCGCCGCGACAAGGCGCTGCGCCTGCTCGACACGCAGGGCGAGGCGATCGATGCGAAGATTTCGCCGCTGGGCCGCTATGTCGCCTACGTGCACGCGCAGAACCTGTGGGCGATCGACCTGCGCGACGGCAAGTCGCGCCAGCTCACGCGCGACGGCGGCGGCAGCGTGCACAACGGTGAAGCCGAATTCGTCGCGCAGGAGGAAATGGCGCGCTTCACCGGTTACTGGTGGGCGCCCGACGATGCCGCGCTCGCGTTCGAACGCTACGACGAAGCGAAGGTGCCGATCGTCAAGCGCACCGAGGTCTACGCCGACCGCACCGACACGATCGAGCAGCGCTATCCGGCGGCGGGCAAGAACAATGTCGAGGTCAGGCTCGGCCTGGTCGCGCCCGACGGCGGCGAGGCGCGCTTCGTCGATCTCGGCGCAAACCCCGATATCTATCTGACCCGCGTCGACTGGCTGCCCGACGGCAAGCGCCTGAGCTATCAACTGATGCAGCGCAGCCAGCAGCGGCTCGATCTCAATCTGGTCGATGCGAAGACCTTGCAACAGCGCAGGTTGCTGAGCGAGGAAGCGAAAACCTGGATCAACCTCAACGACGATCTGCGCTTCCTCAAATCGCAGGATGCGTTCGTCTGGGCGAGCGAGCGCAGCGGCTGGAAGCATCTGTATCTCTACGCGCTCGACGGCACGCTCAAGCACGCCGTCAGCGCGGGCGAGTGGAACATCGACAGCCTGCTCGGCATCGACGAAAAGCTAGGCCTCGCCTACGTCGACTCGAACCGCGACTTCGTCCCCGATCGCCAGGTTTATGCGCTCAAGCTCGACGGCACGACGGCCCGTTCGCCGAAGCGGGTCAGCCGCGGCGATGGCCAGCACCAGGCCGAGTTCACGCGGAATGCCGAGTACTACCTCGACACGTTCGCCGATCCGTCGACGCCGCCGCAGGTGAGTCTGCGCAAGGCCGTCGACGGCGGCCTCGTCGCCTGGATCGAGCGCAACGAGCTCGACGCGAAGCATCCGTACTGGCCGTACCGCGACGCGCATGTCGTGCCCGAGTTCGGCACGCTCAAATCGAACGACGGGCAGGATCTGTACTACCGCCTCTACAAGCCGCGCGGCTTCGATCCGAAAAAGCGCTACCCGGTGTTCGACTTCTACTACGGCGGCCCGCATGCGCAGATGGCCGCGCGCGGCTGGGTCGACTATTTCTGCGAGTACATGGCGCAGCAGGGCTATGTCGTGTTCACGCTCGACAATCGCGGCATGGCGCGGCGCAGCCGCGCGTTCAGCGATGCGATCTACCGGCAGCTCGGCAAGGTCGAAGTCGAGGACCAGGTCGCCGGCATCCATTGGCTCAAGGCGCAGGCGTTCGTCGATCCCGCGCGCATTGGCGTGTTCGGCTGGAGCTACGGCGGCTACATGACGACGATGCTGCTGGCCAAGGCCTCGAACGAGATCGCCGCCGGCGTCGCCGTCGCGCCGGTCACCGACTGGACGCTGTACGACACGTTCTATACCGAGCGCTATCTCGACACGCCGCAGCACAACGCCGAGGGCTACAAGCTCTCAGGCACGCTCAACTGGCTCGACGGTCTGAAGTCACCGCTGCTGCTGGCGCACGGCATGGCCGACGACAACGTGCTGTTTGCCAATTCGACGTCACTGATGGCCGCGCTGCAGGATCGCGGCGTGCAGTTCGAGCTGATGACCTATCCCGGCGGCAAGCACGGCCTGTCGACGCCGGCGATGAAAAAGCACGTCTATCACCTGATCGCGGATTTTTTTGACGCGAAGGTGAAACACGCCGTGTCGAAACTCCGATCGCCCGAATGATGAACTCAGCCTAGCGGCCACGGCGCGGCGAACAGCAGCCACAGCGCGAGCAGGATCGCCGGATACTTGATCACGCGGTACAGGCGCGGATGGCGTCTGCGGAAGGTCACGCCGCGCTTGTTCTCGCCGCGCAGGCGCGCGTAGAGGCGGTTGACCGCGCCGGTCTTCTCGCTGTTCACGTCGTTCGGCGACGCGGTGATCGCACCCATAAAGGCGCCCACCCGTCGATTCACCGCGCGCATCCACCGCGTGCGCAGCGGGCGCTCGACGTCGGCGAACAGGATCACGCGCGTCACGTCGGTCCGGTTCTCGGCCCAGTGCACGTAGGTCTCGTCGAAGACGATGTCGCCGCCGTCGCTCCAGGCGTATTCGTCGCCGTCGACGAAGATGCGGCAGTCACGCGAGTTCGGCGTGATCAGGCCGAGGTGGTAGCGCAACGAGCCCGCGAACGGATCGCGATGCGGCGTCAGCCGGCTGCCGGGCGGCAGCAGCGCGAACATCGCCGCCTTGACCTCGGGAATCGCGCGCAGCAGCGCCACGGTCTGCGGGCACAGCGCCTGCGCGGTCGCGAGCGGCTCGCCGTACCACTTGAGGTAGAACCGCTTCCAGCCCTGCTTGAAGAAGCTGTCGAACGAGAGGTCGTTGCGCTGCTCGGCCGCGCGGATATGGCCTTCGTCGAACAGGGCGGATGCTTCGCCGCGGATCGTCTGCCAATGCTCGCGCAGCGGATTCAGATGCGGAAAGCCGCCGCGATCGAGAATCGGCCGCGCCGGCACGCGCGAGAACGCGTACATCAGCAGGTTGTACGGGGCAAACAGGGCCGAGTGGTCGGCGAGCTGGCGGTCGAAGCGCAGGCGCACGCGACCGCGCAGGTGCACGAGCAGCACGCAGAGCACGAAGAAGGCAAACAGGCCGAAAAAGATCAGGCGTAAGGTCAACAACATCGGGGTCCAGCCAAAGCCTGCGGCAGGGATGGCCGCGTAGCGCCATTCTACTGCGCCGCCGCAAGGCGGTCCCCTGATCCGGCCGCAAAATATTTTTCGGCAGCGTGTCGATTTGCCGGATTCCGGCTCGTCGTTTCGGCAAGAGACCGGTGCAGAGCCCGGTCTCGCAAGTCCAACCGACAGGAGAGCAGCAATGGCCCGAACGATCACCATCAGCCTGCCCGTGGCCGACCTGCAAGCGTCGAAGGCGTTCTACTCCGCCCTGGGCTTCGCCAGCAATCCGCGGTGCTCGGACGAGACCGCGGCGTTCATGGCGTGGAGCGAGTCGATCAACGTCGTGCTTCTGACCCATGCAAAGTGGCGCAGCTTCACCACCCGCGCGATTCCGCCGAAGACATCGAGCGAGGTCGCGCTCAACGTCTCGTGCGATTCACGCGCGGAAGTCGATGCCATGAACAGATCGGCACGCGAAAACGGCGGCACCGCCGACATCAATCCGGTTCAGGATCATGGATTCATGTATGGCCGCGACTTCGCCGATCCCGACGGTCATGTCTGGGGCGCGGTGTGGATGGATGAGTCCACGATGCCATCCGGTCAATAGTCACCCACCAATCAACGAAGGAGAACTCTCATGCGATTCGCCGTGCTGGTCCGCGCGACCGGACAATCCGAAGCGGGCGTGATGCCAAGCGAAAAACTGCTGGCCGACATGGGCCGCTACAACGAGGAGCTGGTCAAGGCCGGCATCATGCTCGCGGGCGAAGGCCTGCAGCCGAGCGCCAAGGGCGCACGCGTGCGCTTCAAGGGCGCGCAGCGCGCGGTCATCGACGGCCCGTTCACCGAAACCAAGGAGCTGATCGCCGGCTTCTGGATCTGGCAGGTCAAATCGCTCGAGGAAGCGATCGAGTGGGTCAAGCGCTGCCCGAATCCGTTCGAGGATGGCGAATCGGAGATCGAAATCCGCCAGATCTTCGAGGCCGAGGACTTCGGCGCCGAATTCACCCCGGAACTGCGCGAGCAGGAAGAACGCCTGCGCGCGCAGATCGACCAACGCAAACCCAACTGATACCGACACACAGGAGAACGCCATGAAATATTTCAGCATCTACACCCCCGACCCGAAGACCAACAGCGGCGGTCCGATCAGCGGCAAGGCAAGGGAGGAAATGGACCGCTTCGTCGGCGAGGCGATCGCGCGCGGCGAATTCCTCAGCGGCGGCGGCTTTCTCCCGCTGCGCCAGCACGGCGCGGTCGTGCGCCGCACTGACGGCCAGAGCCAGGTCATCGACGGCCCCTATGCCGAATCGAAGGAACTCATCGGCGGCTTCGCGATGCTGCAATACGACTCGCGCGAGGCCGCGATCGAAGGCGCCAAGCGCTTCATGGACGTGGCCGGCGACGGCGAATGCATCACCTACTGCATCGCCGAAGGCGGCGATCCCGAGCACGACTGCTGACCGCGGCGCGCAGGATCGGCAACCTCCGGCCCTTGCCCAATCGATGCGATGATGTTTTGATCCGTCGCCATGACGGCGACGGACAAGCTCACCCGCACGCGGCGCACGATCGATGCGGTCTGGCGCATGGAATCGGCCAAGATCGTCGCCGTGCTCGCGCGCATGTTGAGCGGCGACATCGGCCTCGCCGAGGAACTCGCGCAGGACGCGCTCGTCACCGCGCTCGAGCAGTGGCCGGACAAGGGCATACCCGACAATCCCGGGGCATGGCTTATGGCTGCGGCGAAAAACCGAGCGATCGACCGCCTGCGCCACGGCAAGCTCGCCGAGGAAAAGCACGCGGAAATCGCGCGCGAGCTCGACGAGCAGCAGGAGACGCGCGCCGACGACCTGCTCGCCGCGCTCGACGACGACATCGGCGACGACCTGCTGCGCCTGATGTTCACCGCCTGCCATCCGGTGCTGTCGCCCGAGGCGCGCGTGGCGCTGACCCTGCGCCTGCTCGGCGGCCTGACCACCGAGGAGATCGCGCGCGCGTTCCTCGTGCCCGAGCCGACGATCGCGCAGCGCATCGTGCGCGCGAAACGTACGTTGAGCGAGGCGAACGTGGCGTTCGAACTGCCGCGCGGCGAGGACCGCACGGCGCGTCTCGCCTCGGTGCTCGACGTGATCTATCTCGTCTTCAACGAAGGCTATGCGGCGACGGCCGGCGAGGACTGGATGCGTCCGGCGCTGTGCGAAGAGGCGCTGCGCCTCGGCCGCGTGCTCGCCGAACTCGCGCCGTTCGATGCCGAGGCGCACGGGCTCGTCGCGCTGATGGAAATCCAGGCCTCGCGCCTGCACGCGCGCACGCATCGCGACGGCACGCCGATCCTGCTGCTCGAACAGAACCGCGCGCACTGGGACTGGCTGCTGGTCGAGCGCGGCCTCAAGGCACTGGCGCGCGCGGAAAAACTCGGCGGCGATCGCGGCAGCTATCAATTGCAGGCGGCGATCGCGGCCTGCCACGCGCGCGCGCGCGTCGCCGCCGACACCGACTGGGTGCGCATCGCCACGCTGTATGCCGAACTCGCGCAGGCCGCGCCGTCGCCGATCGTCGAGCTCAACGGCGCGGTCGCGATCGCGATGGCGTTCGGCCCCGCAGTCGGGCTCGACTTGGTCGACCGGCTGGTCGAGGAACCCGCGCTGCGCACCTACCATTTTCTGCCGGCCGTGCGCGGCAACCTGCTCGAGAAACTCGGTCGTTTCGACGAAGCGCGCGCCGAGTTCGAGCGCGCGGCGACGTTGACGCGCAATGCACGCGAGCAGAGTCTGATGCGCGCGCGCGCCGAACGTTGCGGCGCACTTGCAACGCACGCGGTGCAATGAACTTGCTCGACACCGCAACATCGTCGTTCCAGCAGTCCCTGCTGGATCGACGGCAATACGAACCGGAGAACGCAATGTCCTACCTGATGCTGATCATGGAACGCGCCGACCGCCGCCGCGGTCGCCCGCCCGAGCAGGCGGCGGCGGAATGGGAACGCATGGTCGCCTATGCCGGCATGCTGAAGGAGCGCGGCGTGCTCGAATCCGCGCAGTCGCTGAAGAGCGTGGCCCACGGCACGCGCATCGAGAAGCGCGCCGGCAAGACCAACATCGTCGACGGCCCGTTCGCCGAAGCCAAGGAAATCGTCGGCGGCTTCTACTATCTGAAGAACGTCGGCCGCGACGAAGCGCTCGCGATTGCCGCGAACTGCCCGGCCGCGGAATGGTGCAGCATCGAGCTGCGCGAAGTGGGGCCGTGCAACGAAAGTTGATCTACCGAAGTTTTCGTTTGCCCGTCATCCCGGCTTTCACCGGAATGACGAGATTTTTCACGACGGCGCGAGATTTCTGACAACGTCTACTTGCGTGCCTTCTGCACAGGGATGAACTGCTCGCGCACCGCCTTGGCGAGCTGGTCGGGCGGCAGCAGGCCCTGGTCGAGCAGGAAGTTGTTGTAGGCGCGGCGGTCGAACCGGCTGCCGAGCGCGAGTTCGGTTTCCATGCGCAACTGCATGATGCGGCTGTAGCCGTAGAAATAACTGCCGGCCTGGCCGGGTGCGTTGAACGTGTAGCGGTCGAGTTCCTGGCGCGCCATCGGCTCGGACAGCACCACGTCTTCGGTCAGCACCTTGCCGGCGCGTTCGCGGTCGGCAAGGCCGAGGTTGAGCATCGGATCGAGCATCGCGCGCGCCGCGCGCAGCAGGCGCAATTGCAGTGCGATGAGCTGACCGTCGAGTGGCTCGTACGGCACCATCTCGGCTTCGGCGTACAGCGCCCAGCCCTCGACGTTGACGCTGTTGAACGCGAACAGCGTGCGCGCGAGCGAAACGCCGCGCTCGACCATCGCGGTGAACTGCAGCTCGTGGCCGGGGCGGCCTTCGTGCGCGGCCAGGGTCCAGCCGCCGGCCTCGTAGGTGAAGTCGTCGTAGGCCGCGCTCTTGCCGTCCTTGCCGCTCGAGGCCGGATTGCCGAGCGGCAGCACGAACTGGCCTTGCTGGCCGGTGTTGCCGATCAGCGGCGCCGGCAGGAAATGCGGCGCGGGCTGCGCGGCCGACTCGGCCTCGGAGGCGAGTCGCATGACCATCGGCCGCTGCGGCAGGTCGACCACCTTGTTCGCGGCAATCTGCTTCTCGAGTTCGGGCATCACCGTGCCGCGGTAATAGCCTTCGATCGACTCCTTGCCGAGCTGCTTCTTCTTCAGCGCGCGGATCACTTCGCGGTAGTCGGTCGCCTGGATGCCCTTGGCCCTGGCGACGAGCGGCGCAAGCTGCTGCATCGCGTTGCGCGTCTCCATGAATTCGAGCTGCGCACGCTGGATCAACGTCTCCGGCGCGATGTCGATGCCGACCTGCTTGAGCTGGAACGCGTACAGTTCGGGCGGCAGTCGCGTGTCGCTGCGCGCGTTCGGCAGCACGTCCTTCTTCATCCACGCGGTGTAGTCGCGCAGCTGCTGGTCGATCGCCGCGAGCGCGGCGTCGCCGCCTTCGATCTTGTACTTCGCGAACAGCTTGCGGATGCCGGCCGCATAGGTGTCGGCATTGCGCAGCGCCTGTTCGACTTCGAGTTTGGTCGGCTTGAGCAGCGCGGGATTCTTGAGTTTCTCCTCGTAACGTTCGCGCGCAAGCTGGGTAATCGCGGTGCTGCCCGGCGCGAGGCCGACGTAGCGCTGCAGGCGCTCGAGCGCCTTGGCGCGGCGCGCCGGATCGGTCTGGTCCTGCAACAGCGCCTGCTCGCCCTGGAACACGAGCTGGCCGACGTCGGTGAACGGCAGCAGCAGTTTTTCGTTGAGCTCGCTGCCTTCGATCTGCTGGTCGGCCGCGACCAGCATGATGTCGATGTCCTGGCGGACGTTCGGGTTTTCCTCGGTCTTCAGGTCCTTCTGCAGCGTTTCCTTCGCGCCGCGCAGCGCCGCGCGCTGGCGCTCGCCGTTGTTCGGGCCGAGGTCGGCGACGCGGTCGTCGTAGCCCGGCAGGCCGAAGAACGAGGCGAACTCCGGCGCGAACTCGGCCTGCGCCTTGAGCAGCGGCTGGGCCAGTTCGTTGCTGCGCTTGACCCAGTCCGGTGCCGGACGCACCGCGACG